>NZ_JAVRCL010000003.1:0-259341 GCF_034530775.1 Nostoc sp. DedSLP04
TTTTGAGGTACTTGAAAGTCGTTTTGAGGTACTTGAAAGTCGTTTTGAGGTACTTCCAAATAAAAAAACATACAATTATTTCTTGTGGGGTGGACATCTTGTCCGCCCCAAGCCTTGGGCGGGCGAGACGCCCACCCCACAAGATTGGATAATTTATTTCTTGGTAATCCCTAAAACAGGGTTTCAAAGCCTCTCTCCGCTTCGGGGAGAGGTTTGGAGAGGGGTAAAAACCATGCTACAAAACGATAAATCAAGACTTATGTATTTTTCTTTTTTCGTATGAAACCACCCTGCTTCCTTACCAAGGAAGGGGGAGAATTTAAAGCCTCTCTCCTGCAAGGAGAATTGGTATTAGTATGCTTCATCGACGAAATCCTTGGCGTTGGTTACGTCGAAGAGTCTGTCTTTGAGAATAATCCGAGGAGGAATTTTCTTGCCAGCAAAATACTCTTCCATTGTGGCGAAAACAAGCGGGCCAAAACGCGGGTTCGACTCGACACTAACACCAAGCTCACCACGAATTATCGCCTCAAGTGCAGTTTTTTGACCATCGATTGAACCGACCATTACATCCTTACCAGGCTTCATACCTGCGGATTTGAGAGCCTGGATGGCACCCAATGCCATTTCGTCGTTGTGAGCATACACTGCGGTAATGTCGGAACCTTTGGCCTGGATGATGTTTTCCATTACACGCACTGCCGCAGCCCGCGAAAAATCTGCCGTCTGCGTAGCGATGATTTTCATGTTGGGATAACTGGCGATCGCATTACGAAACCCCTTAGCCCGATCGATTGCAACCGATGAACCCGCTGTTCCTGTGAGTTCCACGATGGATGCCTTACCGTTGGTCGTCTGGGCTAGCCATTCACCAACGCGGCGACCTTGGGCGATAAAATCCGACCCAAGAAAGCTGACGAAATGTTCGCCTGGTCTTCCTGCCGCTTCACGGTCGATGAGAAAAACCGGTATTTTTGCTGCTCTCGCTGCTTCGAGGGCGGGCGTAAGACCTTCATACTCGCGTGGAGCAAGAAATATCACATCAACTTGTCGTGCGATTAGATCCTCAATGTCGGCAAATTGCTTCGATGTCTGTCCCTGAGCATCTGTCATCAGAAAATCATAAGTTTTCTGACGCTTGGCGGCCTCCTCCTTAATGCTGTTGGTTTCGGCAATGCGCCACGGCCCAATGTTTTCCGTTTGTGAAAATCCGACAATTTTTTTTGTTTTTTCGCGTATACAGCCAGACAGCGAGAAAGCCGAAACAATAATCACAACGTAGGCGCTAAATACCAATAACTTTGGCATATAAGCTCCGATATCTACAGCTCAAAAGCCTAAACTTAGTATAGTACATGTGTATGATGCGTAAATCCTAATTATTTTCTTAAATACTAGATTTATGGATTCTTCTCAAATTGAAACAGGTGCGCCTCTTTCTATAGAAATTGCTCAGATTGCTTCACCATCCCCAACACTCTCTCCTAGCTCAACACTCAGCCCTCGTATTCCTAAAGATGCTGTTCGCACCAGTTTGAGTGCTTCTACTATCGATGGTGTTTTCGCAGCACTTTTCTCTATTGGTACTGGCGCAATTTTGCTAGGTAATTTCTTGGTGGAGTTAGATGCCAGTCCAGTGGTATTTGGCATGGTGAGTTCTATCCCCATGTTGGTGAATCTTTTTCAGCCGATGGGTGCTTATTTGTCTGAACGCAGCACTAGCCGTTTTCAGTATTCGCTTCGCACTCATGGGATTGGTCGGCTACTATGGCTGATTTTAGTAATTGGCATTGTTAGCTTTAGTTGGGGAGGGCTTAATTCCAACCAATTAGTGATATTGTCGCTTTTGATTCTCGTATGCAGCAATTTTTTAGGAGGATTAGGAGCCGCATCTTGGTTGAGTTGGATGGCAATGTTAGTTCCACGGCAATTACGAGGTAGATATTTCGGGCTACGCAATAGCCTTGCTAACTTAACCGAGTTGGTCGGTTTGCCAATAGCTGGTCTTGCTGTATCACATTGGTACGGGGGAGCTATTCAAGGTTATGGGGTGGTTTTGTTCTTAGGCATTATCTTTGGAATTGTGAGCTTGGGGTGTCAGTATTTTCAGGTTGATATAAACCCTCAACTACAAAATACTTATTATGCTAACTCATCTCAAACCAGTGAGATTCAGTCGGACTTAGCACCAAATGAACCTGCTGAGATATCTGAACCAATCTCTCTGCCGCAAATGCCAACTCCTCAAAATCAGATAGATAGCAGCATTTGGAAAAACTCTAATTTTTTGGTGTTTCTACTTTATTTCGGCTCATGGACATTTGCTGTTAATCTAAGTGCCCCGTTTTTTAACCTCTACTTGCTAGACACACTGAATTTGGATGTGAGTTGGGTAACTTTCTACAACAGTCTGCGAGCAGGAGCACACATGCTAATGCTGATCGTCTGGGGTAGATTAGCAGATAAAATAGGCAATCGTCCGATTCTAATTTCTAATGGAATTCTCATTGCAGTCATACCTTGGCTGTGGCTGAAGATGGGTTCTAGTCCTCTCGATCTTTGGCTATGGTTGCCGCTGTTACACATTTTTATTGGAGCTAATTGGGGAGGAGTTGACTTGTGTAACAACAATCTTCAGATAGAGATTGCACCAGTGAAAAATCAGTCTATATATTTTGCGATCGCAGCAGCTGTTGCTGGGGCAAGTGGTGCTTTAGGAGCAACTATCGGTGGCTTCATCGCTCAATTTGCTGGGTCTTTTGGCATAGCAGAAGTATTTATTGTATCTGGTGTATTACGATTAGCTTCACTTGTGCCACTCATTGTTAAAAAAGACTTAGGTAGTTAGGATGAAATCTCTTTGTTGCGGATATGAACACAAAAAGTTGTACTCAACTTGGAGATTTATCCGCCTATAGGAAGAACTGCTAACTTCTATCTTTACTTTACAGTAATAAAGATTTATAACTTAGTGACTAAGTTAATGTCAGTAAAGCAGATTCTAGAAATCTGTTATTACATAAATCTGACTTTATTCGTTTTTTCGTAATGCTTAAGGTAGACAAATCAAAAATCACCACCCAACAAGTTGAAGCTTTCGAGCGAGACGGCGTTATCTGCGTCAAAAATGTTTTGGATGACATCTGGGTAGAACGGATGCGAACAGCCGTTGATAAGAATGTATTAATCCCCGGCCCTTTAGAAGTTAAGGGTATTCCCAGACCAGAAGGTCATGTGGAACATACCAGTAGCTTATGGCTCACCGATGCTGATTTCCGTGCTTTGGCTTTTGAATCTCCGCTAGCATCCCTCGCCGCTCAAGTCTTGAAATCAGAAAAACTGAACTTTTTGACCGACGGTTTCTTTGTTAAAAAGCCGAAAACAAACAGCCGTGTTGGGTGGCATAACGACCTACCTTACTGGCCGATACAAGGCTGGCAGTGTTGTAAAATTTGGCTGGCTTTAGATAGTGCCAACCAAGAAAATGGTCGATTAGAGTATATCAAAGCCTCTCATCAATGGGGCAAAGAGTTACGTGAAGGATCAAACCCCTCCTGGTTTGTAGAGCCAGAACCTCGCGAAATTTTGTCTTGGGATATGGAGCCTGGAGATTGCTTGGTTCATCATTTTCTGACAATTCATCATTCAGTAACCAACATATCTTCTACACAACGACGTGCAGTAGTTACCAATTGGACTGGCGATGATGTTACTTACTATCACCGCCCGAAAGCATGGCCTTTCAGACCTGTTGAAGAAATTGATTTACCAGAATTGAATTCATTCAAAACCAAAAAATCTGGTGAGCCGATAGACTGCGATATATTTCCTAGAGTTGAACTGCATCGCTAGTTGAAAATCGCTACTACTGTGTCAAGTTTAAATTGATCGAGAAGCAAGTTCGTAGTAAGTTCGCGCGATCTTCTCCCAAAGGGAGAGGCTTCTCTTTCAGAGACGCTAACCCAAAGCGTCTCCTAAACCAGGGAGTTTCCCTACGAGCGATTAATGAACTCGAAGGGTAATCCCTCTTTTAAGAAACAAGTCAAATCCTCTTCCCTTCTGCCTTCTGCCTTCTGCCTCCTGCCTTGTTTCTCAGGAGAGGGATAAGGACTATAGTCCTTATTTTTTCAACACGAAAATGCTTACTACAAACCTTCAAAATATGTAATCGCTAGGATGTAATCTTATCAAGTTCATCAAGAATGTTACTATCTATATCAATGTCAAATTTCCGAGCAAAGTGAGCAGATGATGCAAGTAAATTTGGCAAGTCTTCCATAAGCAATGTCTTGGGATGACAACCTCCATCTGACCAATCAATGTAGCGTCGTCGGTCGTTTTGCAGCTTCAGATGAGATGCATTAGCAAGTACAGTTTGAAAATACGACTCATCTGTATACTTAAGCTTACTGTAGTACAAGGTTAAGGCATTTTTCTTACTGTGAAAATCGATAATGTATTTAGCAGCTTTACTATTGGCACAAAACCATTGACTTCCACTGAAACAAGCAAGTTGTTTTGAAAAAGGAAGGAATGGTTTTGTCAATAGTGGATGTTCAAAGCATATTTCTAGATTCAGATGTGCCAGATATGTTTTTGAGTAATGAAAAGAAAATGATTTTGTACAGTATCGTTGATAAGAATTTTTCAGCCACAACATATTCGGTTTTAGATCAGATTTATAAGTTTTATATGTGATTTGCTCGTATTGAATATAGGCATCATATTGACTTGAGGCTAGTTCGTCCAATATTTGCTTTGCAGTTTTAATGGGATAGTCTGCGCCACTGAGTAATACAAACCAATCCGGTGGATTTGGAACTTCATACATTAATTGAAGTGCTTGTATTGTGGCTTCTACTAAAGTAAAATTTGCCCACTTTGTTTGTAGATGAGGGCGTACTAATAAAACATTTTTTGACAGGGTATCTACAGATAAATCACATTTTGAAAAATCATGGTGACACACAATTAGAGGATAGTTAAACATACTATTTAACTTATTTATTAGTCTGTAAATTTGTAGAGGTTTTGTATGAGTTAGTAAAATAAAACCTATAGGATTGCTGGGAGAATTAGACATTTGCTTAAGTTGTGTATATTGAAAATATTTTAAAATATGTATGTTTCTGTGAATAATAGTTTCTCGGTTGAGTGAGGTATAAGCTAATCGTCATTTAAATTGCACCATTTTCATGGTAATAAAAGCTGCAAATCTTCCCCCTTGCTCCCTGCCCCCCTGCGATCTCAATGTGCTTTCTTATATGCTTAACAGCTTAGTAACCCCTCCCAACAAGCGAGGAGCTTGCTCTGATGTACCTCATGTGATTAGGAAATGCTATAAACATTTGTTAGTAGTTGAATAAGGGTTTAGTCTAGCTGCATTCAAATAGCGATAGGAGAGCGATCGCTGATTAATGCTGCGATCGCTCTCCAACCCACTACAAGCAGGAAAACCTATAGCAAGAAATCACGAGCAATTCTGCAACACCTTTTGATTACTGCCCAAGGTTTCATTGATAGCTGCGATTAATAACTCATCTAAAGGAATTCCGGCTGCTTTCGCCATAGAGGAAATCACACTTTTAGGGGCAAAAGAACAATACAACCCGGCTTCTAAGAACCAAGGTTCTCCCTCTGGGTCGATGCGGAAGTCAAATAAACTGTAGTGGCGACAACCCAAAGCCTGATGACACTTCTTAGCTACTTGTTGAACCTTTTGGGTAATTGGATCGTTAGGGTCTACAATCCAAGACTTTTTATTATCTTTAGCAGCAAAACCCAAGTTGCCATCGTCCGTTTGTTTGAGTTTTTCAGCATGGTTGCGGATGGGTTTGGAATGGGGGTCTAACAGATACTCTTCAAGGGGTAAATTTACTAGTTCCCCATCTCTGACAATAATGCCACATCTGACTTCTCGACCGAGTTCAATAAATTCTTCTACGATGACCTCATCTGAATATTCAAATGCTTTCTTCAGGGCAGCATCATAGTCGGTAGCTTCTTTGACTAAATCCATCCCTAAAGAGTTATCGGAACTTACGGGTTTAACGATCGCAGGAGGTGTGATTGTCGGCGTGTCTCCTTGGCGAAGCAGTTCTCCACGAGGCACTTTTACCCCTGCGGCTTCAACAATTGCTTTAGTTCTGCCTTTGTGCGCCGTTATTGCCATGATATCTGGAGTATTGCCAATGTAAGGAATCTCCAGCAAGTCGAATAAAGCGCGGTATTCAGTCATTCCAGGGATACAAAACATTTGTGGTAACACGAGGTCAATGTTTTGTGCTGTTAGAAACTGTATAGCATCAGCCAGAGTCATCGGTTTGGTGTCAGCAATATCTTTAGAGCTGAGGGAAGGAGGAAATCGCCATTGGCGATCGGGTGTGATGTATGCAATTTGAAAATCATATTGCGATCGCTCTGCCATTGCTGCGAGACAGTCTTGGGCATAAAGGCGTGACAAATCACAGTAAAAATTATTGTATGCAGACCCAACTAAATGAAGGATACGAAGTACTGGCATGATTCATCTTCCTATGTATTGTTAGAATTTATATAGCGGTTCTTAGTTGAGTGGGCTATAAAAACCCCACCCCCAACCCCCTCCCCGCAAGCGAAGAGGGGGCTACGATCTACTAAATTCTTCTTCAATTACGAATTACGAATTACGAACTTGTACTGAGCTTGTCCTGAGCTTGTCCTGAGCGCAGCCTCTCGTAGAGAAGAATTACGAATTACGAATTACGAATTACGAATTATTTAATCGCCACCTAATTCCACCAGTTTGCCAATGTTAAAATCTATTTTTACCCAGCCTTTGAGTTGTTGCAGATTCTTCAGTAAAAGTAAGGGAATCTGCCAATGATGCAAAGTCAAAAATGGTACAGGATCGTCAAGACTGTAAATAGCATCAGTGCCCCGCACTAAAGTATTAACCGATGTTTGCAATTGTTTCCAGGAACGGATACCAGTTAGTCGCCAGATTTCGTGATATAGGAAGTAAGTCGGCTTGCTACTTGCTAAAGGTTCCAGAGGTGCAGCTAGGGGAGTTTTACCAAGATAGGCATCTGCAACACCAGGGTGATTGTAGAACATTGTGATTGCCGAATGGGTACGAGGATTGCATTCAATGGCGTAAACAGTACCGTCTTCAGCTTGGATAAAGTCGAAAGAAACTTGTCCAGTCAGTGCCAAACTCTTGACGAAGTGTTGCACCCATTGACGGATTTGGGGATTTTCGACGTTTTCATAGTTGATTTGAAAAGCAGAAGAGTTTGAACAGCAATGCAATCTTAATTCCCCATCCCGCACTGTACTATGTGTGCATAGCTCAATACCCGGAATAAACTCTTGCATAATCCAAGGTTTTTCTGGACTGATGGGTAAACTGTTGACAAAGGCTGCTGTCTCTTCTGGGGTGTCGCAGGGAAGTTTGGTTAAATTTAAGCGGCGAACGGAGTCGTAATCAATACTTTTTAGAATATATTTGCGGGTTTCTTGACTAAAATCGAAATTAATAACTTGTTGAGGATCTGTAATTTTAAACGATTTGGGGACAGATAAACCAAGCGATCGCGCCCGATCGGTAAAGGCAAATTTATCATCTAACATTTTGGTTATATCTGGATCGAAGTGGAAAACTTCGCAGTATTCTGATAATACAGGTTTTGCTAAAGAGTCGTAATAGCTAGCGACAGGACTGCATACAGGTACATAAACGTCAACCTTTTCTTGCTTGACGATTTCTACTAGCGCCTGGATATAGCCTTCTGGGTCTGATTGCGGAGCCGGAACTGTATAAAAACGACTTACCGCTTTTGAGAATCTATGACCAGACAACCAGTATTTGTGACCTTCAATCAAAATAACTCTGTGTCCTGCGGCATGGAAAGAACGGGCAAGTTGCAATGCTTTAGTCATCTTGGCTCCACTTACCAAGATAGTCTGAGGATGAGCAGCTACGATCGCTTTTTTCGTAAATGGCGATTGCACAATGCCCCACAGCAAAGATATCAATACTATCAACGCATTGAACGGCAAGGCTATTAGTAATAATGTCAGAGTACCAAGAGTTTTGAATAGAGCTACTACCTTAACCCTAACACCTGTTGATGATGTTGGAGATTCAGGCAGAGATAAAGAAATTGATTGTGCCATAAGTCTTTCCTTTGTGTTTATTGTAGAGACGTTGCATTGCAACGTCTCTACAAACTTTGTTACACCACGCGTCTAATTAGCGTTATACCATCTCGGATGGGTAATAGAACTTGTTCTACACGAGGATCGGCGGCGACAACGCGGTTGAACTGAGCGATCGCTTCACCGTTGGCGGTGCGTTGTTCGGGTGGTAGGTAAACTTGTCCCTGCAACAAAGTGTTATCCACACAGATTAAACCGTCGAGAGTCAGTAAGTTACTATCCAAAATGATCTGGAAGTAATCTACATACTCTTTTTTATCTGCATCAATGAAGATCAGATCGAATACTTCTTTTCTAGCAGCCAGCTTGTGGAGTGTTTCTAGAGCAGGTGCTACTTCTACAACAATTTTGTCGCCGTGGGGAGACTCACTAAAGCAAGCTTGAGCAAATTCAGCAACATAAGCATCTACTTCGCAACCGATAAGTTGCCCATCACTTGGTAATGCTTCTGCCATTGCTAAAGCTGAATACCCTGTGAACATTCCTACTTCTAGAATGCGCTTTGCTTTGGTGATATGAACAAACATTTTCAATGTCTGTCCTTCCAGATGTCCTGAGAGCATTTCTTGCTCTAGTTGACGCACTGTTTCACCATCACTGAAGCGTTTGCTCCAGTCTTCAATGCTTGTTTTTTGCGCTAATGCTGTTAATGCGCTCGATTCCGGGGTGGTGTAATCATCCAAGTAGGGATCTAAACCCGTCGCTAATTGAACTCCCTGCCGCAAAGAATCTAATATCTCTACAGGAATGTTCTTCTCTTCTGCTAATTTGAGGGTTTGCTGTAGCTGGGCTACTAAGATACTGTGTGGCGTTATCGGTCTAGCTGTTTCTCGCCCTAAAACACTCGTCATATCTTCACACCCCTACTAGCTTGCCTTTTTGACTTTCAATGTATGCGTCAACCCCTTCTCCGCCACGAGGGTATTTAGCACAAAGACGTTTGTGTTCAGCTAGGGCAGCATCAAGTTCTTCACGAGTTAGATCGTTGGCAAAGAAGCACTCACCAATCGGACGAGGCATGGCTGCGCGTTGTTTGCCATCTCGTGTCAAGCTTATAGACTGAGTTGCATACCAGAGCAAATCCCCATCTAAAAGAGGATGATCGAGTGATAAACCGATACGACTCATCAAGTCTAGGATGCGATCGCGCTCTTCTGTGGAGATATAGCCGCGTTGTGCTGCAATGGTTGCAGACAAAGCCATATCTATATTGACCGCATGACCATGATATAGAGGTATCTGAGGTGCTAATTCTAGGGTAGGACTCCAAGTGTGACCGTAGGCAATGACGCGATCGAGGTCTATTTCATGCAAGTTAGGAGTCTCTAACTCCAACATAGTTTTGATTGCTTCATAGTTAACTTTATGGGCAATCTCTTTAATTTCCGGTGTTGCATTCACATGTCCAAAATGAGTGGAAAGCAGTTCTTCGCCATATTCGTATAGCAGTTCAAAGACTTCCAAGTTAGAAACTACCGCAATTTTCACCAACTCTGCCATCCCATTGCGAACTTGAGCAGTTGGCAAGGTTTTTAAGAATGAGAAATCCAGAATCACTTTCAAAGGTGCATGATATGCTCCCAAGCGATTTTTTTCTTTACGATGATTAACTGCTACCTTAATTGCTACACCTGCATCAATTAAACCAATCAACGTGGTAGGAATGCGGATATAGTTGCTCTTGCGACGGTAAGCAGCACAAGCAAATCCAGCCACATCAGTAACTAGACCACCACCGACAACTAAAACTGGTTCTTTACGAACTAAGCCGAAGTTCGAAAAAGCGTCAACAATTTTTTCAAAGGTTGCCAGGGTTTTAGCCGGTTCTGTAATGATGATCGGAAATACTGTCAGTTCAATGTCATAGTGTCTAAAATATGACTTGATTTGATCGCCATAAAGTTCATGAACATTGGCATCAATTACAATCAGACAGCGACCAAATTTGGCGTAGCTATCTGCAATTTCTCGGTTTTCAATATCAAATGCACCGTTCACATAGACAAGACTAAAATCGATTTTTTCGTAACCTTGCACGTGAAACGCAGTTTCGGTAGCTTCAAATGATGCTTGTACCTTATTCATTGTGTTGCCCTTATTCCAATTAAAAAGTTGTGAGATTTCGGTAATAGTTGCGATTTACCCTAATGTATGCCAGCAAACAACTATGCTTTTTACCCTTTCAGATAAAAGACAGGAAAAAATTAGCTTTTAATAAAAAGCTAACGTTTATTACTGACTGGCAATGTTTTTAAACAACATCATTCATTTGAGTAAATTCTGTAGATGGGTTAACCTTTAATTCGGCATAACCTCAAACAAGTCAACTAGCCCTACTAGCAGTATATTCGCACAATACTTGCCTGCTTCTGCTGTGGATTGTTGACTTGAAATTTGGGAAATTAATCTGAATTCAGATTTATTCCACTACATGTAAATATAGTGGCTTTCCAACTGTACCATTCCGCAAAAATTTTAGTCTAGACAACTGATTGTATCGTCGATCTCCAAGCTTCAATTTGAGATTAGAACCCTGATTAATCGTTAGTTCGCTATTTATTAGCATTAGTCTCAAACCTTATATTACTAAACTCGCTACATTCTATTTGCTTCATAATAACAGTGGACTTTTAGTAAGTTTACCTGAATTTTTATTAACTCCACTATATTTGTCTCTAACAACCTTCCGATCGCTAGACTTTGCAAAACTCATATCTTAGTAAACTACTCATATTGTTTATCATTGTCTATCTCTAGGCTGACATTTGATATGACAGAAATGATTAATCCTCATCTCGCTGTTTATTTGCAAGTCTCAAACCATAAAATGGCTAAAAACAAAGATGACTTACTGCATTCTATTCAAAATGTCAGCACAATACCTCTTTGATGGGTAAAATTAATACTCAATAATCAGCATACTTTCCTTAGCAACTCCCGAAAATTCTGAATTTAAATGTATCTGAGTTCCTTGTAACAAAAGCTTAACTTTTTTAAGGAATACTTGTGTGTATTAAAGGTTTCTAAGTTTGCTGAAATTGCCTTCTTAGCCCTAAATTAAGCCTTTTCAGCTTAAACCAACAATTAATTTACTAATTGGTAACTGAAAAGTACAACACAAATCATTACATTACATTAATACAAATCATAACATCTGTAAATATATTTAAGTCAATCCACCATGCGAAGTGTACTGGATAACCAAATATCTACAAAAAATATGTCTCAAGATAGATACTTTATACAAGAATATATTATCAAAATCTATATCTAATATCGTATCCGACTAAAGATTTATCATTTAGATCGCAGTTATTGCTGGGGGAAAGAGGCTTTTGGGATTTTTGCACAGATGCGGTAATCATAAGTAATTAACCGGACTTGATATAATAGACATCTGGTGAATTTACAGGTATTTTCAGGTAAATAGACCACGCGGTAGGGGCGCAAGTCCTTGCACCCTTACGACAGGTGTGGTTCAAATACATAAAAACTGCTGTAATTATGGGTGATGTTGCTCGAAATCCGTCGCTTTTGCCGGTTATAGATGCACGTACATACAATAAACTTCTTGGCATTGTCGGGAAAAGGGGCGGGGGAAAGGGGGAAAGATTTGTTATTTTCACTTTCCCCAATAAAGATGAGTCATTTTTCCCGCAAGAGTGCAAAAAGAACTTTTGCTCATAGGTCTAATGTTTCACTTTTGCAGGCAGATTCACGGGTAAAAGCTCGCGATTTACCGAATGAACTCAACAGTACACTAATTCACATATAGGACTCATATTTTATTTTTGAAAAAAACTCAGTACAGCTTTATTCCTTCTTCCCAGTCCCCATTACCCCTTATCCCCAGAGGGGGCCCCACCATCCCCAGTCCCCAGTCCCCAGTCCCTACGATTAATTCAGAAATCAAATCAGATTGCTATAGATAGTAAAATATTGCCACGATATGCGATCGCAAGTGGCGTAGTCTAAGATATTGTGGAACACAGGCTGTTTTTATATCATATCTGCGTTCAAAAATGACAATGTTACTGTTGTGTTAGATAGCTGTCAAAGGAGGGAATGAGTGAGTGCGATCGCTTAGTTACTTTACAATAAAAAGTTAAGTATTTATAAATATTGGGATTGAGTTCATAATTAAAAAACAACCTATACATAAATAACTCTTAACCCAAGCGTATTGAGTTATAGATTCTAAAGAGTTGCTCAAGGGTTATGCTTGAGTATTTCTCGCAGAAAAAATCTATTTAAATTGCTTTTTATAAAATCTTAAGATTTCTTAACTTAGGTTAAAAAATCTTGGTATTAACTTCAGAATGTTAAGAGCGATCGCTTTGTAAAGGTTAGTTGATATTAGTTGTCAAATTGCTTGTGAAGTTAGAAACTAAAGAAATACAACACACGCAATTATTTTATGACTGCTATTTCTAACATTGAATTCAAACGACCAATTTGGCAAACCGCGATCGTATTGACCTTGGGCTTTTGGCTCAGTGCTAGTCTAGTTTTGGACTGGGTAATTATGCCTAGCCTTTATCTTTCTGGGATGATGAGTCAAGCTGGTTTTACGACAGCAGGCTATGCGATTTTTTGGAACTTCAATCGGATGGAATTATTATCAGCTGCTGTAGTGCTGACTGGGGCACTAGCTTTGAGCAAAACCCGATATCACTGGAGTATTGGCAGTATTGTTTTATCTGTGCTGCTGTTGACTATCGCTGTACTTGACACCTATTTCTTAACTCCGCAGATGTGCGCTATAGGAGTTCAACTCAACCTATTTGAAGCTGCTGCTGCTATTCCATCGACAATGAATTTACTACACGGTAGTTATTGGCTGCTAGAAGTAGTGAAGTTGATAGCTGGTGGTACACTTTTAAGCTGGTGCTGGCGGGAGCAATTTTAAGTAGATGGAGAAAGTATAACGGTGAGAATGTCCACTTATAAATCTCACGCTAAAGACGCAAAGAATTTCCTTTGCGTCTTTTCACTACATATATCTTATGGGTTGATGAATGTGATGTTTACGACAGGCTATGCCTAAGCGTACAATTTTGTATTTATATTTGTGATTTTTCAAACTTAGGATTTTTCGGATAAATTGCTACCATAAAATAATTGAGTTTTTTATAAGTGTGATTCGATAAGCAAAGATATAATTATCTTTTACTATACATTTTCAGCTTTCCCGGACATTTTAACAAATAAATATTTATAACAATTTTCTGGAAAATGATATCAATTAGTTTTCATGTTTACTTTACTGATTATCATGAAGTTTATATATTTCTGCTAATTTTTTTTGGAAATTATAGTAATCTAAGTTTTAGTGAGTATGTTACTTGTTATCTACCATCTAGCTGAAAACAGCTATTTTGCAAGGTATCTACTACTAATCAAGAATTTCCCTGTAAGTTCTTGAATTTATCACTCCAATTTGTGCAGGGTGACTATTTAGGTTCACACAACATTAAAACCCGTTTCCAGTACTTATGAAGAGATTCCCTTCTGCTGATTTAGTCGCCTGCGCATCTCACCACACACCATCATGGCGGCAATTATCAGCATCATTCTTGGGCGGAGGTTTACCATTATTGTTGTGCAAGCGATAATTTTGCCAAATCCCAAGACTAATTGCTCTACAATCACAAACTTAAGTAAGATATTGAGCTTTTGGAATGCTTAGTTTTGAATAATACTTTTTTTCTTGTGAAGTTGCCCTCAAGAATAAACTTCTTGAAAAAGTACCCAACGACTTTCGTCACGGATATAAAAACATACTTCGTCAGCGCGGAATTAATGCTTATAAGTCTTGATAGAGAAACATTTACCTTTACATCGCAGTAAATTTTAATCGCTCCAGACTTTAGGATTAGGGACAAAACACTTTTGCAAAAGAATTCAAGTATCTATAATTTTAGGCTACAAAATACGGATAACAATGATACTTTTGTGACTGATGGGCGAGAGCCAATGGTCTTTGTGTGGCACTTGAGTTACTGTTAGATTGGCTAGATTAGCTAAAGATACAGAAAACCAATCTAATTTTTGAAATACTATATCCTGGCAACTAGTCGGGCAATTTTGCTATTGGTCAGTAGCATTAATTGGTTTAGTTGTAAGTTGTGGATTATAGCTTAACAGAGATTGGTGAATTAAGAGTTGGGGGGTGTGGAATCTCTGTACTAACTCAAATATGACCGCTATATTTATCTGAATAGTGCTTTCAACAAAGTCACGCTGAATTCCGAAAAGGTAATTCACTAATTTTGCCTGCAAATGTTAATTTTATTTCAGAGCGATCGCAATGAAGACACTTCCGATTAGTAGATACAGATTTTTCCAAAAGCTCCAGCCCCTAACTTTGTTGAAAAAAATTACTGGTAAGTCGGTTACTGGTTGTTTACAGGTGTTTAGCACATCAGGCTCTTGGTCAATATATGTAGATGAGGGGAAACTAATTTATGCCAGCTACTCAGAGAAAATGTTTGAGCCGCTTTACAGAAATTTGCAACGTTTGAGTCAGCAAATTTCTACTCTCCCTGACGGAATCAAAGATCAGTTGCGGGCGATATTTGAAACTGGTATTGAAAATCAGGCAATACCGAACCCAGATTATCTGGCTATTTGTTGGTTAGTCAATCAGAAATATATCAGTTCTTCTCAAGCAGCAATGCTGATAGAGCAATTAGCGCTAGAAGTTCTAGAGTTATTTCTGAATTTAGAGGAGGGAAGTTATGAATTTATTCCTGAGAGTTTTCTAGATGATATGCCAAAGTTTTGTCATCTAAATGTTCGTTTATTAGTTGAACGATGTTTAACGCCCCAAAATGTTCGCGTTAGCGTCTCTGAAAGAGAAGCGGTTTATCGTCAAACATCATCAAGTTATCAATCACATACCTCACAATTTTTCCAAATAAATGAACTACAATCTAAAGCCAAAACTACGCCAAAATTGCCTAAAATACACAGCTTTAAACCAGCAGCCTACTCGATTAATACTAATGAATACAGAGGTCAGCAAATCATCCAACCGCCTGCTGACAGAAAAATCTACACAATCTTGTGTATTGATGACAGTCCTACGGTATTGAATGCTATTAAAAGTTATTTAGATGAGCAAACCTTTTCTGTTATCGGAGTCAATGATTCTTTAAAGGCTCTAATGCAGATTATCCGTATAAAACCCGACATAATTTTGTTGGATATATCCATGCCTAATCTCGATGGATATGAACTCTGCTCTTTGCTGCGTAAACACTCATATTTTAAAAATACACCTGTGATTATGGTGTCAGAAAAAGTAGGATTTCTAGATAGAGCTAAAGCGAAGATGGTCAGAGCATCAGGCTATTTAAGTAAGCCTTTTAAACAAGGAGATTTACTAAAAGTTATTTTTCAACATATTGTTTAATTTCCTAATATAGCAACTCACTCCATTTAAACATGCCTATTATTTTAGATATTTAAGACAAATAATCAGTTAATCTATATCTTCTTTAAAATTGGTATTAGTTACAAGCCCTAATCGAAAAGTCGGTGGAGTTATTTTTCCTGAAATGTCCAGACTCCTTCATCCCAATCTGATTCTGTTGGGGGTGATTGTAACCAATGCTGACAACGCAACAGATGCAACATAGCAGCTTTGTCCTGGCTGTCTGCTGCCAAAACTAGGGCAAATTCAGCTCTAGCACGGTTAAAATCGCGTTTGAGGTAATATTCGCGTCCTTTGTGATAATGCTCAATCACTTGCAATTTTTCGCTTTCAATTGGATTGGAACGCAAACCCAGTAATTCGTATATGGCTACTGGTTCGTTTCTACCCTTAACACGAATGTAATCTAGTTCCCTAGCCCAAATATTATCTTGGCAAGGTTTAAAAGTGTTATGGCTAATAATAATATCGCAACCATACTGTTTACTAACACTTTCTAATCGTGAGCCAAGATTAACGCCATCACCAATGGCGGTAAATTCCATCCGTTTACTAGAGCCAATATTCCCACTAATCACGGTATCTGAGTTGATGCCAATACCGATTTTAATTCTAGGCTTATTATCTATATGGCGACGTTGATTAAATTCGTGTAGGCGATCGCGCATTTCTAAGGATGTTTGTACTGCCATCCAAGCGTGTTCTTCTAATGGTAGAGGAGAACCAAATACAGCCATGATGGCATCGCCGATATATTTGTCAAGAGTGCCTTTATGTTTAAAAACTGCCTCCACCATTGATTCAAAATATTCATTGAGCATACTCACCACTTCTTCTGCTTCCAAGTTTTCTGTTAATGTGGTGTAGCCGCGAATATCGGAAAATAAAATCGAAACTTCTTTGCGATCGCCTCCGAGTTTAGCATCATCTAATTTCAGCAATTCTTCGGCTAATTCCTGGGTCATGTAGCGGTACATTGTACTCTTGAGCCGCTTTTCATCACTAATATCTTCCATCACTACCAGCGCTCCCCGGACTTGCTCTTGGTCGCTAGCATCGGCAATGGTGTTAATCGATAAATTAATACTATGCTGCTCTGTACCAGTGCCGATAAGCGTGCGATCGGGGTAATATTGTTGACGACCTTTTAAGTCAACTGCATGTAAAGCATCCTGATACCACTTGCTAAAGTCGCCTTCTTTGATGCCGATCGCGTCAGTAACTAATTTACCTTCTAAACGGTCATCTACTCCCAGTCCTAGCAAACGTTGGGCGCTTTCATTGGCGGCGATAATTAACCCAGTTTTATCAGTGGACACCACGCCATTGGAAAGACTACGCAGAATATCCCGTTGCATTTGTTCTTGTTGCTTGACTGTGGCAAATAACTGAGCATTTTGCAGCGCGACTCCCGCTTGAATATTAAAAGCTTCCATGAACTCTTCATCGTTGCGGTCAAAGCTAGCTTGGAAGCAGTCGGGAGCTTTGGGCCAATCAGCTGGATTATAAGGGGGAAAATCCCCGGATTTCTTTTTATTTACGAGTTGGGTAACACCAATCAGTTGTTGATCGGCATTAAATACTGGCATACAAAGCAAGCTACAGGTGCGATAGCCATTTTGCTGGTCTAGTTTTTGGGCTGTCTCTGAGTCAGGATCATAGTACAAATCAAAGCCAATATTCAACTTCTTACCAGAAGCCGCTACTATCCCAGCAAAGCCTTTACCTACAGGGACTCGTAACTCTTTGGTTGAACCATCATCCTGAGTGATTTTCGTCCACAATTCATCACGATCGTGGTCTATTAACCATAGTGTACTGCGATCGGCATTCATCAGTTCCTTGGCTTCATCCATCACCCGCTTCAGGGTGTCTTCTAAGTCAAGACTGCTTTGAGAAAGTGACTTGATTGCCTTCATTAGCGCCGCTACTGCTCTTTGTTTTTGAGTAGCTACATAAAAAGAGCGCGAGGACTCTAAAATCAGACAAATCGAAGGAGCAAATTCTTGAAATAATTGTTCGTCAGCACGGGTAAAACCTTTGGTATCAATGCGCTCTGCAAGTGGAGCATCATAATGATTCTTAGATTTTAATTTATTCAGTAATTGCACTACTGCAACTAATTGCCCATGTTCATTTAAGAGTGGCAAAGCTAGCATGGTGTAGGTGCGATAGCCAGTTCTCTTTTCTTGTTCTTGGGCAAAATGCGATCGCGGATCGTTATAAAAATCAAAGGGAATATTGATAACTTCTTTAAAAGTGGCGACTTCACCACCAATACCTTTATTTGCGGGAATGCGAATTTCTAAAGAGCGACCGCCCTCGCCCTCAGCTAAAATTGACCAAAGTTCTTGTTTTTCTTCATCCAATAAAAATATTGTCGTTCGGTCTGCCCCCAGTAATTCCCCGGTTTTCAAGGTAATCGAATGCAACATTTCTTGCAAAATGGTTTCAAACCCATGCGAATCCAGCATTGATAGGGTTTGATGGACAATCTGTAATTTTTGCTCGACATCCTTAACGACCTGTTTAAAAGTATCTTGAGTCAGGGGAGCAAGAAACGTAGAAAAAGTTCCTTGTCTTGTGGCAAGAGCACCCACAGGAGCAGAATTTGCTGTTAATTCGAGGTTTTCTTGGTTGTTACCACCAATAATTAAATCGGTGGTTTCCCCATAACTTCCTTGATACGCTGGCATAACTGGTATTTTATCTAACAGAATGAGGTTTTAGATTTAACAATGAGATTAAATTTATGTAAGTGGTGTTAAAAGCAACAATTGCTTGACATTATCCATAGTTTAATCGCTTGTTTAGCCAGCGTCATCCTGTGAATAAACGCTCAAGTTGATTACCAACAAGCATGGCTTGACCAAAACCCCTTCCCACTGCGATCAATAGGGGGTTAGACCCCTCACATAAACGAGAAAACAATATTTTCCACAGGCGAGAGATTGTTAGTGTAGCCTCATAATATTTTTCAGAAACAGACTAATGAGCATTGCTGTATCCGTAAGATATAGTCGATTTATCTGAAAATAGCTGGATGATGTAAGTGATTATACGTAAACTCTTCTTGCTCAACTGCGATCGTTTCCTGTCGCAGATATGTTAGCTGGAAAAAGAAGTGTTGAGTAAAAAATACTAGTACAGGTCGGCGGTAATAAACCACTTTATTTGTCTGTTATGATGCCTGTGTCCGACTACCAGAGCAAACGCATCTTATTTCCTAATAAAAAATAAACATATAAAAGCACATTTTTTTGGTCTAATCGCTCCCTTCTTTACATAATATCATTCAGAATCAGTACTCGAAAAAGGATTTGTACAATAGAAAGAATAAGGATTATCATAATCACGATAGTGAGGTACTGTAAACTTATTATTATCTTCAGAAGCTTTGATTCGGCAATATGGTTCTAAGTTGAGGTCTATCATATAATCGTTACCACCTCCTAAAGTAGATTTAACTTCTTTAGTTTTGTTTGAAATCGAAAAATGACAAACCCATCGATGTACTGGATAAGCATGTGGTTTGTTTGTTAAAATTTCAGCCCTTCCTGGTTTTATAGTATCTCCTTTACTCTTGTCAAAAAGAGAGTTATCTTTAGCATATTTTTGCATCTGTACTACTATAGTACTGTGCTTACATACTTCGTTCATTTCCATTTTTTTATCAGCACTTTTCTTAGTATAATCTTCATTAATATATTCACCAAAAACAGGCGTATATCTCAAATAAATGTCCCTTTTAGATATATTTTTCTTTTCATCTTCTATTGAGTATTCACAACTAAATGGTAACAGATTCACATTTTTACTATCCTCAAATGCTTTATATGAACCAGTTACAATACCTGATTTTTTCTTGGTTTCTAATTCTTCTTCTATCAACTTTATAGTTTCTTGACATATTTTATTTTGGTAAGTTGAATCAGAAATTCTATTGATTATAAAATTTTGATATAAATTTCCACCCGTTAAAAATACAATCAAAAAAATTAATGAATTGGCAATAAAAGGGTGATTACTTAAAAAATGTGCAAAAAATGTATTATTTATAAACTTAAAATAAGGAGAATTAGGAAATATACTGTTAAATAAGTGATAAATAATATTATTTTGCTCAGAAGAATTTTGATCTGGTGTATTAGAAGAGTTTGGGTCTGGTGTATTAGAAGAATTTGGGCCTGGTGTATTAGAAGAATTTGGATCTGGTGTATTAGAAGAATTCGGATCTGGTTTCTTAGGTGTATTAGACATAACGTTAATTTTTAATTATTTGGATATTTTTTCATTTAATTGAAAACATTGAGAATAAGAAGAAGTTTACTCCAGTTATCAAAAGTGATGTTCATGCAAGTACATTGAGTCTAATGACGACCCATTTGGTTAAAATCCCTATCTGCTTTAATACAAATCCTAAATTGTTTATTACGCTTTCCGAGGAAAAAATCTATCTTAGGGAATAGTTAAGAATGAGAGGCCCTAAGGTCGATAGAATAAGCTTTTCAAGCCAATGCATACTAAGTATATACACTGTCTTCAAAGTATCCTATTTTTGCCATTACCCTTAAGTCACCACCTTTAGATTTACTTTATAAATAGCCTATAAAGACTTTATTCCCTACTAGCAACTTGCTTATCCATCAATTTACTCTTGACAGAGTACTACTAGCTCATAAATATTCATTTTTCTACAACTAGAGTTAATTAAAAATATTAAGCACAATATTATCTCAGCCAAACATAAATATAAAATCAGATTCAATCTTTGAGTTGACCCATATTTACATGGGATGGAACATTCACCCTATTGTTATCAATCCACAGGATTATTTTAATGAAAAAATTAAAGACTCAAGTATTTTTAGGCTTGACAGGTGCATTTTTGGCAGTCGGATATTCCAGTTTGCTAGCTAGAGAAATTCCCATACAGAGTACATCAAACCTCAGAAAGAATTTAGTAGCGCAATTAGAAACTAATCCAAATGTCAATGAGTATTTGGAGAAAAATAAACCAGAAAGTTATAACGCGCTGAAAAGGCAGTTAGATGCAGCGATTGAGGATGCAAAAAGACCGAGTGAAGATAAAGTCATAAAAAATCTTTGGTCATTGTCAAAAACTAATCCTCAAATAAAGTGGAGAGAAAATAACGGCAAAATTGAATATTTGATGGCGAGTTGGAAATATGTCAAAAACCCAATAGAGGATTGGAAAGTAGGTACAAAAAAAAGTATAGAAGCAAGGACTTGGTTAACAGCCGTTCCTCAAGTTAAGGAATTTTGTCAAAATTGTAAGGGGATCGGTATAAATATTCCCGGTAATATTATGCTTTCTCTAAGGTTACAGCAGTATTTAGGCTTAATTTTAAATAGAAATTCCAATAAGACGCATTTTGTCGAAATGTGGGTGAAAGCTGAAGATTTAAGTAGACCATGTGTCGATCCAGAAATTAATGATTCTAGTTGTAATGTTTTTAAAATCCCGATTTCTGCTAGTTATCCGATTTTGCAAGAGATATACACAACTTCTTATGCCGTTGCTAGTCAAGAACATTATCCTTGGACGGGTTTAGGTTACACCTATGATTGGGGAAATCCGAAAAAACCTCGTGAAGGAGCTAGTGAATTTCTGATCGACGGAACTAAAGAAAAACCGATAGAAGTAGAAGTTGTTTCAGTCACAGCCACGAAAGAATATTGTAATAATCAATATTTAACGCTAAAAAATTAGAAATGAGCGCTCATGAAACACCTTGAAGGTAAAGTGGCTTTGGTAACAGGTGCGACGCGGGGAATTGGTAGAGGAATTGCCATTGGTCTTGGTGAAGCAGGTGCAACTGTATACGTCACGGGTCGCAGCCTCAACAACTCTTCCAGTGAAGGAGTTTCAGGAAGTCTTAGTGAAACGAAATCAGCCATTGAGGAAGTCGGTGGTGTATGCATTCCCGTCCAAGTAGACCACAGCGAGGATGAGCAGGTGCGTTTGCTTTTCGATCGCATTCAAGATGAGCAGAATGGACAACTCGATTTACTGGTAAATAATGCTTACTCAGGAGTTCAGGCATTAAAAGACGCTCAAGGACAGCCTTTTTGGGATTCTGAACCAAGTCTTTGGGATGCTAGCAATAATGTTGGTCTTCGCAGCCACTATGTTGCAAGTGTTTTTGCAGCTCGGATGATGACTAAGCGTAACTCTGGATTAATTTGTACTATTTCCTCGTGGGGTAGTATGTTTTATCTGTTTAATACAGTTTATGGTGTTGGCAAAGCAGCTTGCGATCGCCTAGCTGCTAATATGGCTGTTGAGTTAGAACCCCATAACGTCACTTCTGTTTCTATTTGGCCGGGTATTGTTGGTACTGAGCTTTTTTCTAGTTTTGCTTCCCAAATGAATCAAACAAATGCTACTGACCTGAAAACCTCATTTTTAAGCGATCGCTACAACTGGGAAACTCCCTTATTTACTGGACGAGCGATCGCTGCACTTGCTGGTGAGCCAAATGTTATCCGCCGTACAGGACGCGTGCAGATTGTTGCCGAACTGGCTAAGAAATATAATCTTGTAGATGAAAATGGGCATCAGCCCGCATCATTACGCTCTCTGCGTTTTGTACTGCCTGTTGCATTGCCTGTACTGAGAAAGTATTTATGGCTCATACCCGATATTAAAGTGCCGTGGTCGCTACTATTATTGAATGCCCTCGGTTCGCCTAAAATTTAATGGGCATTGGGCATGGAGCCAGAAGAGATGCGTCTTAAATAATGCAACAATAAGTCTTTGATACTCGTGCATGAGTATTTGAACTGGATGAATCCACCTTTTTACTCCGTTAACGAGTATTTGAACTGGATGAATCCACCTTTGAACTCCGTTAACGAGTGTTTGAACTGGATGAATCCACCTTTTTACTCCGTTGACGAGTATTTGAACTGGATGAATCCACCTTTGAACTCCGTTAACGAGTGTTTGAACTGGATGAATCCACCTTTTATCTCCATCAACGAGTATTTGAACTGGATGAATCCACCTTTTTACTCCGTTGACGAGTATTTGAACTGGATGAATCCACCTTTGATACTCGTGAATCAAAATACCTGCAAAAACCTTGATGTATCCTTTCTGCTCACCTACTGTCTGCCCCTTTTAAGATAAGCAAATTTTGCCACCCCTTCAGCAAACAAGCTGTTTGAGATTGTAAAACTTTGTATTCTGAATTAATAGGTCTTAATAGTTCTTTTAAAACTGGTGCAAGAAGATTTTCGGTTAATTGTTGATTTAGTTTTAGTTCTAGGCGTTGCAGCCTGTGGCGGACTATTAGCGGCACTTTTGCAACAACCCGTGTTGCTGGGGTATCTCATTGGGGGGATAGTCATTGGGCCAACGGGACTGGGATTGATTAAAGAACTGATTCAAGTAGAGACTCTGGCACAGTTCGGGGTCGCCTTTTTGTTATTCGCCTTGGGTGTGGAATTTTCCTTTGCGGAACTCAAGAAGGTAAAAGCGATCGCTCTTGGTGGAGGTGGACTCCAGATTGCTTTGACGATTTTGGTGACAGTTTTAGTCTGCGGGTTAAGTGGAGCCTGGGGAGCCTTACCTGCGAAGGGGATGTTTTTGGGGTGTATTCTGTCCCTGTCTTCCACAGCGGTTGTCCTTAAGTGCTTGATGGAGCGTAACGAAACAGAAACGCCCCACGGGCAAGTGATGCTGGGAATTTTAGTTGTTCAGGACTTGGCACTAGGACTAATGTTAGCAGTCTTACCAGCCCTCAACCAACCAGCAGAAACTATTGGCATTGCTGTCCTAACAGCGTTAGGTTCGATTGCTTTATTTGCTGCTGGGGCTGTAGCTGTGGGGATTTGGCTGATACCGCCTTTGTTGCAACTGCTAGCCCGTACCGAAAGTAAAGAACTATTTTTATTAGGGGTTGTAGCCCTGTGTTTAGGCATTGCCCTGTTGACAGAGCATTTGGGACTATCCATTGAAATGGGGGCATTTGTCGCGGGTTTGATGATTTCTGAGGTAGAGTACGCCGACCAAACCCTGACTTATGTCGAACCACTGCGAGATATCTTTGCCAGTTTGTTTTTTGCCGCCATTGGGATGTTAATTGACCCAGTGTTTTTGTGGAACAACCTGGAATTAATTTTGGTATTAGTGGCAATAGTTTTCGTCGGTAAATTTTTGATTATTACGCCCTTAGTGAAACTGTTCCGCTATCCTTTGAAAACAGCCATAATCGCCGGTTTGGGATTGGCGCAAATTGGGGAATTTTCTTTTGTTCTCGCTAGTGAAGGGCAGTCTTTGGGGCTGGTGTCTCGACAAATATACTTATTAATTTTGGGAACTACCGCAGTCACTCTGATGCTGACTCCTTTTGTACTGCGGCTAGTGCCATTTTTATTTAACTTTGCCGAATCAATGCCTTGGTTAAAACCGTACTTAGAAGAAGATGAGGTGCAGGATGTGTCGGAAGATTTGCCTCTCAAAGACCATGTAGTAGTTTGTGGTTATGGGCGAGTCGGCAAGAATTTGGTGAAGTTGTTGCAGCAACACGACCTACCTGTGCTAGTAATCGACCAATCGGAGAGGAGAATTCAGCAGTTGCGCGAGGCTGGGGTGTCTTATGTCTATGGTAATTGCGTTAGTTTACACGTTTTGGAAACTGCCGGGGTGAATCATGCCAAAGGAATGGCGATCGCACTCCCAGATCCCATAAGTACTCGTCTTTGCTTGAAACGCGCTTTAGAATTGCGCCCAGAATTAGATTTGGTTGTCCGTGCTACCCAGGATAAAAATATTGAGGTGCTGTATCAATTGGGAGCCAGGGAAGTTGTACAACCAGAGTTTGAAGCTAGCTTAGAAATGGCAACCTATTTATTGACTGGCTTAGGCTTGTTGTCGCCGCCTGTAGTCCAACGAGAAATGCAGCAAATCCGCAACGATCATTATTTAGATTTGCGCCCAGAGCGCTCTGCAACTGAAGTTGCTCGTGATTTGCGCCAAGCCACCCGCGATTTAAATCAGCGCTGGTATCCTCTGCCATCGAATTCGCCCTTAATTGGCATGAGCATAGAAGAAGCAGATATGCGCTATTTAACAGGAGTGAGTTTGATGGCGATTCGCCGCGCTAACGGCGAAGAAATCGATTATCCCAAAAATCAAACCAAATTGGCAGAAGGCGATCGCTTGCTGGTAGTGGGAGCTGATGAAGAACTGGCAGCTTTGGCAGAATTCGCTAAGGGACAAGTGGCTGTTCCCGGAGAAAATAGTGCTTGTCAGTGGGTTACAGTCAATGCAGACGCGCCAACACTAGGTAAAACCCTTGCAGATTTAGATATCGCCAAGCAATATGGAGTCCAAGTACAAGCGATCCGGCGAGATGGCAAGTTTATCCGCTATCCTGATGGCGGCATGGATTTGCAAGTCGGCGACCAAGTATTATTATGTGGCGGCTTGACAGGTCTGAGTCAACTACAACAATTGTTTGCGATCGCAAATTCAGTACCCCTGTCTATCCCAGTGGTGAAAGCTGGTGAAGCAGAAGCGCTCAAAGACTTTTTACCTGCCGATAGAGTGACTGATTGAACTTTAAGACTCCGCAAATTTAAAATTCGGCTTGCCCCACACCCTCGTCGTTGGGGTCAATCCAAAATCCAAAATCCAAAATCCAAAATTGATTGACTGCTCTAAATTTACGTGAGTTCGATGAACCTCTCCCTCCTACAGGGAAAGGGAGCAACGAGGAATTAGGGTTTTAGCTCTTTTCTGGGTGTCCAAGAGGGGTTGGGGGAGAGGTCAAAAAAGGGCTTGTCGAACTCACGTTAAATTTTGATTCTCTTTTGCAGAAAAGTATTTAATGGGGTCATCTGCTTGATTTTTGTCAATCGCAGAAGTTTTTGGTCTATTGAATTTGATTACCTTGTTTGAGAAGGAACTTCCAAGAAATAAATTATTCAAATAAACGAACCACTCCAGACACAGAGAACACAGAGGAATAAGGAGGAGAGAGTTTTTTCGCCAGTTTTTTGAGTGAGTATTTTTTTATTTGGAAGTCCTTAACTGAATCTATCTAAGAACTAAGTTTTATTTTTTACAAATTTATTCTGTCTTTACAATACTTTTTTATCTCATATTTTCAGTTATCAGATACTTTGGCGATAATGATATTTACTGTACTGTATTTACAGTACTTTATCCCAAATTATTTGTGATAAAGCTTTTTAAGACTTAATGACAAAAGTCAGATGAAGAGAAGCGATCGCGAAACTTTCTTACGCGATAATGGTTATAAACTAAGAAAAACTACGTTTTTACATCGTTGTAGCTATATTTTTTCATTTTTAAAATATTACTGAAATTATACTTATAATGTTGTACACAAGTTTACGTATTATTACTAGAGCATCTGCTAATTTACTCTGTAAGCTTTTAGGACAGCCTAGTGTTAGTAATTTAGAAACTCAACTCCATGAGAAACAAGTTCAAATTCAGCAGCTAGAAGAGCAAGAAAGGGCGCTTTACCGAGTTATTAGTAAAATTCGAGCTTCTCTTGAGTTAGAAACAATTTTTCGTACAACCACAAAGGAAACTTGCAAGTTACTCCGAGTCGAACGGATTGCCGTTTATCGTTTCTATGAAAACTGGGGTGGAGAATTTGTTAGCGACTTTGAGTTTGCAGAGACTGGATGGGATGATGTAGATACATTAGGAAAAAATACAGTTTGGAATGACTCTTATCTACAAGAAAATCAAGGTGGACGGTATCGTAATAATGAAACTTTAGTTGTTTCAGATGTTTACGCAGCAGGCTTATCTCAATGCCATTTAGAAATTTTACAACAGTTCCATATTCGAGCTTATGCAACTGCATCAATTTTTGTGGGAAAAAAACTGTGGGGAGTGCTTGCTGCTTATCAGCACTCACAGCCACATGAATGGAAACAATTAGAAATTCAGTTTCTGTCTCAGATTGCGACGCAGTTAGGATTTGCAGTTAAACAAGCAGAATTTTTAGCTCAAGCAGAACAAAAAGCAGCAGAACTGTATAAAGCAAATCAGCAGCAGGATATTCTGTTTAATTTAGTTGCTGAAATTCGTGAATCTCTGAATATAGACATTTTATTTAAGACTACTGTACGAGAAATTCGTAAGGCTCTACGGAGCGATCGCGTCAGTATCTTTCGATTTGATCTGGGATCGAACTATACCTCTGGTGAATTTGTCTCCGAGAATGTATTGCCTGACTACGATTCTACGATCGCCATTAAGGTAAAGGATAATTGTTTTGGTGAAAAATATGCAGTTGCTTATCACCAAGGGCGTATACAGGTAGTATCAGATATTTATCAAGCTGGGCTAAAAGATTGCCACATTCAACTGTTAGAGCAATTTCAAATCAAGGCACAAATTGTTGCACCTTTAATGAAAGGAAAAACTTTATGGGGATTACTATGCGTTCATCAGTGCCATTTTCCGCGCGAATGGAAAAAGTCGGAAATTCAATTTATCCACCAGTTAGCTGCTCAGTTTAATGTAGCTTTAGAACATTCTGAATTATTAGAGCAATTCCGCTCTCAAGCTAATCAACTTGCTCAAGCAAACAATGCTTTAGAACTAGCAAATTCTCAGTTAGAAAAACTTAGTAAGCTAGATGCTCTAACCCAAATCGCCAACCGTCATTGTTTCGATCAGTTTTTAGTTCAGGAATGGGATCGACTAAAACTAAGTGAAAATTATTTATCTTTAATTATATTTGATATTGACTATTTTAAGAATTATAACGATTCTTATGGACATCTAGCTGGGGATGAATGCTTAATACAAGTTGCTCGTGCAGCACAATCTGTATTAAAGCGTCCTACCGATCTACTAGCTCGTTATGGTGGTGAAGAATTTGTTGTAATTTTACCAAATACGAACGAATCAGGTGCGATTAAAGTAACTAAGTTGATTCAAAAATCTATTCAAGAATTAAAGATTCCCCATAAAAATAATAATGGGTTTCAATATTTTGTGACCGTCAGTTTAGGTGTTGCCATTCAAAAACCAACAGATAATAGTTCATCTCAAAATTTAATTAACGCCGCCGACAAAGCTTTATATAAAGCTAAAGAACAAGGACGTAATCGGTGGGTTTGTGCTGCAAAAACCTGGGTCTAGTGATGAAATAATTAAAAATACACAACTATAATTATGGGATACAAGCCCACAATAAATAAAGAATTGCTTCGAGATGCGAGGTGCAAGGCATCTTTATTCCAAGCCCACGGCTTAAGCCGTAGGCTTGAATTTTTAATCCGAGTGAAGCAAATGATAAAGCGATAGGTTGTGGTGTTTTTGCCTCACTCCTAACTCACTTTCGGCTTGATGTAGGCGATCGCTTGTTTCCAAACGGTGGTTTGCTGGCTGTTTTCATCCGCAATACAGATACATTGTGGATCTTGCCATAAAACTTTTCCTGTGAGTACATCACCAGTCAGCAGCTTTAACTCTATTGGCGTTGTTTGTTTAATCAGGTTTTGGACTTGTCTAATGCTGGGTAAAGTGGTGTCAAATTCGGTAAGCATTTTTAGTAAAGATGAACCTACAAGGCAAAATAAAGAGTAACTAATCCTTGATAATTCATCCTTGAAGAAATGGCAATCGAATTTACTAAGTATCATGGTCTAGGCAACGACTTTATTTTGATTGACAATCGCTCGTCATCTGTGCCTGTAGTGACTCCAGAGCAAGCCATCAAGTTGTGCGATCGCCACTTTGGTATCGGTGCTGATGGTGTAATTTTTGCCCTACCTGGAGAAAACGGCACTGACTACACTATGCGGATTTTTAATTCCGATGGTTCTGAACCAGAAATGTGTGGTAATGGCATTCGCTGTTTAGCTGGCTTTTTAGCAGACTTAGAAGGGGAATCCCGAAATCAAGACTCATATCGCATTCATACTTTGGGTGGTGTAATGACTCCCCAACTTTTATCTGATGGTCAAGTTAAAGTAGATATGGGTTTACCCAGGTTACTCGCTAGCGAAATTCCTACCACTCTTGCACCCGATGAAGAAAAAGTTATTTCTGTGCCGTTAGAGGTGGCGGGGCAAACTTGGGAAGTCACCTGTGTAAATATGGGAAATCCGCACTGCATTACCTTTGTGGAAGATGTCGCAGCAATTGAGCTAGAAAGCATCGGCCCAAAATTTGAGCATCACCCAGTTTTTCCCCAACGCATAAATACCGAATTTATTCAAGTGGTACGTCGTGACTATTTGAAAATGCGGGTATGGGAACGGGGTGCTGGAATTACCTTAGCTTGTGGTACTGGTGCTTGTGCTTCCTTGGTAGCTGGTGTGCTAACCGGGAAATGCGATCGCACCGCCACTGTAGAATTACCTGGTGGCCCCTTGGAAATTGAATGGTCAGAAGTAGACCAACGAGTTTACATGACAGGCCCGGCCCAAAAGGTATTCACTGGTAAACTGTAACCAGCTTCTCATTGGCATTACTCAAGTATTTCGAGGTTTGTAGTAAGCACTTTAGTGCTTAGAAAATTAGGACTTTAGTCCTTACTACAAACTTTTTAAGATTCATTTTCTGCTGAAGATTGCATATGGGTATTAACTTTAGATTGCACAGATTCTTTATTAGAAATTGCGAGATATATACCCCCTAAAATTAGAGCCAATCCTAACAAGTTAAAAATACTCAAGTTTTCCGAGAAAAGTATCCAAGCAAGAATCGCAACAATCACAGGATTGAGTAGTAAGAGTAAAGAGATAAATCCTGATGAAAAATTTTTGAGGCTGTATACAATTAGCCCATGACCCAAGGCTTCGCAAATAGCAGCTAGCGCAAATACTACTAACCACCCCGACAAAGTAACTGGGAAAACTTGTTTTTCCAAGATTAGCACTACTGGTATCATCAATGAAGTTGCGATCGCACAGCGCCACACGAGAATGGCGATCATTGAAAACTTATTACCAATCTGCTCGATAAGTAAAAAGTTTGCTGCATAAAATATCGATGAGATGAGGGCAACAGCATCACCTGTAATATTATTATTAGAACGCAATAAATCTTCAAATCCGACTGCGATCGCACCGATTATAGCTAAGATTAGACCGATGATAAATTTGCGCCCAAAAATTTGATTAAAAAATAGCCATCCTCCTAAAGTAGTAAATAGCGGATTGAGGCTACCTAACGCATTAGCATTCGCAGCACCAGTCTGAGTTAACGCCCAAGTCCAAGATAATCGACCTAATACATGAACTAGACCCACTGCGATTAAAAGCGCTATCTCTTTGGTTGGATAAGGCTGTGGTAATACAGGTTTATCATCTGTAATTTGAGTTCGTACTTGGTTAATTCCACTCCATAATCCAAAGATAATAGTCGCTATCCATAAGCGATTAAATAATGTAGCAACAGCGCTCATTTCTCTAACAGCGACTTTAATAAATATTGCTGTTGAAGATAAAGCTAATAATGCAATTATTACTATGATTATCGGCAGGATTTTTGAAGTTTTATCATTTTCTGGTGTTAGGCTTAATTGATTTTCTGCCATTTAGTTTATATTTATTATACGAACTGCCATCTATCTCTACGAGACGCTTCTGGGTTCGCGCAGCGTCTGGTTAGAGAAGTGAGCAATTATTTGGGATTATTCAGGTAATAATGCCATAGAAGTCTTGCCGCAACTGCTCGCCACGGTCGCCAGTGCTGTGTCATTGCTTCTAGTTGCACTGGTGTTGGACGCGTCGCCAAGTTTTTGAGTTTTTGTAGAGCAATTGCGATCGCTAAATCGCCTTTAGGAAAGACATCAGGACGTTGCAGCGCCATGAGCAAATAAATATCAACTGTCCAGTCTCCGATACCTTTGAGACGCTTTAACTCAGTTCTGATCGTATTTTCGTCCATTCTTTCCAGCTTGCTGAGGTCAAGCTGACCAGTTGCAATAGCATTCGCCAACCCACGACAGTATAAAATTTTTTGCCGACTGAATCCAATCGCTCTTAATTGAACATCATCCAATATCAGAAAATTTTCTGGTGTCAGAGTGACAACAACCCCACATAATCTGGTAAATATAGCCTTTGCAGCCGCTACAGAAACTTGTTGTTCCAGAATGATGCACAGAAGTGTTGTAAAACCCGCTTCTCTTTTCCACATCGGTGGAGGCCCCAGTGTTTCTAAAATCCGAGCCAAATCGCGATCGAGTTTGGCAAGCACCATTAAACCACGGGTAAGACTTTCTTCTGTCAACGATTCTAGTTCAGGTGTTTGAGTCATCTTTGAGAAATTTCGATTCTTGTGTAAGCAGTTTTTGTTTGCGCTCAATTCCCCAGTGATAACCACCAAGACTGCCATCACTCCGCAGCACCCGATGACACGGTACAATTAGCGCGATCGGATTAGCGCCACAAGCATTACCTACAGCGCGGACTGCTTGGGGCTTGGCAAGATTACGGGCGATATCAGTGTAAGTGCGGGTTTCGCCATAAGGAATTTTTTGTAATGCTTGCCAAACCTGTTTCTGAAATGCTGTCCCACGAACATCAAGTGGTAAATCAAGATTTGTTTCACCTCCTGCAATGAAGTCGAGGATTGCTTGTATCCATTCCTTGTGTGTGCGATCGTCACGCACGATCTGCGCTTGGTAAAATTCCTGGTTCAAAATGTGTTCAAGCTTGTCTGCTTCATCACCTAGTTTAACGGCACAGATACCCTTCTCTGTTGTTGCCACCAGCAAATATCCTAGCGAACATGGAGCGATCGCATAAACAATGTTGATTGTTTTTCCAGCTTGTTGGTAAATTTTTGGTGTCATTCCTAATTGTTTAGGTGCTTTCTCATACAGTTGACTACTTGAACCATACCCAGTATCGTAAACTGCATCAGCAATTTCTTCCCCCGACTGAAGACGCTGTTTCAATCGCTGGCTACGCAGCGCATCTGCATATTGAAAAGGCGATACACCAATTATCTGCTTGAATATTCTTTGTAGGTAACTAGGACTCATTTCTACCTGAGAGGATAATTCCGATAGGGTTGGTATGCGATCGACTTGTGCTTCAATATATCGACATACTGCTAAGATTTTGGCTGTATTTGGAACTATTTCAGATTGTGGTTGACAGCGCTTACAAGGTCGAAAACCTGCAATTTCAGCATCTTGTACCGACTGAAAAAAACAAACTTGATTCCGATTCGGTCTGCGACTAGGGCAAATAGGTCGGCAATAAATGCCTGTAGAGCGAACACCGTAAAAAAACTTACCTTCAAAAGCGGAGTCTCGATTGAGAACTGCTTCCCATAGTGTTTCTTCTAAAAGTTGTGTCTGTTGTAATTGCATTCATCGCTCCTCAAATCTATTGCAAAGTACCCCGACTTTGGATTGCCCATGATTAGTTTTTGCCTTTAGGTAAAACTAGATTAAATGTATCGTTCAACTACTTTCTATCTGATTGTTGCGATCGAAGTTGATTATCTCAGGGTATTCTGTCAGCACTCCTAAAGTCATTCGCTTTTTGACAAATGGTTCACCCGATTGGGTGAATGCGATCGCAGCATCCAGAACTACGCTGAAAGTATAGCCACTTTTTTGCTCTTAGCGATGTCTACGACGGGCTACGCCTACGTGCTGACAGCTAAAAAACTTTTACAATGGCTATGATTACCTTGAATATTATGCCAATTGCTTATATATCAAAGGGTCTAAGAGTGGATGAAATTGTAAAATCATCGCAGAAACCAGATTTTCTACCAGAGAAGATCCCCCTGCTGGAAACAATTGCTGCCAATTTACCGGGAATGATTTTCCAAATTCTCCAACGGCAGGATGGTTCTGTATTTATTCCTTATATTAGTTCTGGTTGTAAATATTTGTATGAATTAGAACCAGAGGCTATACAGCCAGACTTTCAGATGTTATGCAAACTGATTTATCCACAAGATATAAAAGCTTTTACAGAATCTATTGCTGTTTGTCGTACTACTCTTACACCTTGGCATTGGGAAAGTCGGATTGTTACGCCTAGTGGCAAACTTAAATGGATTCAAGGTACTTTGCAGCCAGAATTACAAGCAGCAGGTGATTTTCTTTGGCATGGCTTGGTTATGGATATTACAGATCGAAAACAAGCCCAAGAAAAATTGCTTGAGAGTGAGGCACGATATAAAGCAGTTTTGGATGCTATCCCCGATTTGATGTTTCGCATCAGCCGCGATGGCGAGTATCTAGATTTAAAAAGTGAGGGTGCAAATATCACTCTTTCGAGAGAAGAAATAGTTGGAAAAAATTTGCAAGAGTTATTGCCGAGTGATGTTGCAGCTATTAGCCAAGTAGCGATCGCTAAAACTTTAGATTCGGGAATTTTGCAAACTTGTGAATATCAACTACCAACATCTTTGGGAAACAGAGATTATGAGGCGCGATTGGTAGTTAGTGGTACAGATGAAGTACTAGCAATTGTCCGAGACATCACAGATCGCAAACAAGGGGAAGTCGCTTTACAAAATCTTGCCCAAAAATTTGCTAAAGCTTTTAGTTGCAGCCCCGATTCAATTACCATTAGCACGCTGCAAGAAGGACGCTTTATCGAAGTTAACGACAGTTTTGTGAATCTTTCAGGTTATGGGCGAGATGAGGCAATTGGTAAAACTTCTTTTGAATTAAATCTTTGGGTACACGATCGCGATCGCCTAAACTTAGTGCAAGAGTTGCAAAGCACGGGAGTTGCTCGTAACTTAGAAATTGATTTTCGGAAAAAATCTGGCGAGATAATTACAACGCTGCTGTCAGCCGAAGTCATTGATTTGAATGGTATTCCTGCCATTTTAGCAGTGCATCACGACATTACAGAACGCAAACAAGTAGAAGCACAATTACGCTTTTGTGCCCAACGCGATCGCTTGTTGGCAGAAACCCTAGTGCGAATTCGATCTTCACTGAAATTAGAGGAAATTCTTCAAACCACCGTGACGGAAGTCAGGCAATTTCTGCAAGCAGATCGAGTTTTCATTGGTTTAAATAATGCTAATTTAGGAGTCAAAACTCTTGCTGAATCAGTAGATCCTAAATATCCATCAGTTTCAGGTTGGTCTACTAAAGATGAAGCTTATCTACAAGAATTAAGAAACTTATTAAAAGATAATCGTGTGCGTGTGGTTGAAGACGTAACGCAAATATCAGCATCTCCCAAAGTAAAAGCACACTGTCAAAAATTCCAAACGAAGGCTAGCTTGGCTGTACCAATTATGCTAGGCAATGAATTATTTGGGGCGTTAATTGCCAATCAATGCTCAGGGCCGCGTCATTGGCAGCCAATAGAAATTGATTTGTTACAGCAGATGTCAGAACAGCTAGCGATCGCGATTCAACAAAGTCAGATATGCCAAAAGCTAGCAGAACTCAACACTAATTTAGAATACCAAGTCCAAGAACGGACAGCACAGTTGCAGCAGAAAATGCAAGAAGTTGAAAATTTGCATCGTGTCAAAGATGTTGTTTTGCACACAGTTGCCCACGATTTACGAACTTCCGTGATGGGTAACTTGATGGTGTTAAAGAATTTGTTAAATCAAGGGCAGGGGAGCAGGGGGCAGGGAGACAAGGGGACAAAGGGACAAGGAGGACAAGGGGACAATGAAAATAACCTTGCCCAATGCCCAATGCCCAATTCCCAATCCCCAATCCCAATATCTCGCTCAATCATCGAGCGAATGATTCAGGGCAACGATCGCCAACTAACAATGATTAACTCATTGCTAGAAATTAATTCCTGTGAAAAACAGGGTATTGAGATCAAACTCGAACCAGTGCAATTTAGCACCTTACTGGGAAGTACATTTGCCCAGTTGGAACCCATGCTGACACAAAATCAAGCGACTCTGAAGAACTTGGTTCGGGCAGACTTACCGTTAGTCATGGCAGATGAGATTCGATTGCAGAAAGTTGTGGTAAATTTGATCGCACATAGCTTACAAAATAATCCGCCAGGATTAAATTTTACCCTGAGCGCCACCGTTGAAGGGGGAATGATTCGCACTCAGATTCAAGATGACGGTGTGGGAATGAGTAAAGTAGAGTGCGATCGCCTCTTCGATCTGCATGTCCGCGATCCTCAAGATTGCTGCTCTACAAGCATTGGCTTAAAAATGTATCTTTGTCGGAAAGTTATTAAGGCGCATGGCGGCGAAATCGGGGTTATAAATAACCGCAAGCGTGGGTTAACTTTCTGGTTTACACTACCTTTAGCAACTTCATCCGCAACAAATCGCCCATAAATCACCAAAAAATGAGAGGGTGTTATTTATGGCAATGTTGAGTAAAGGAAACACCCTCAAGATATGGGCAAAGTTGCTCGGATGCTATTGGCTACTCCATTGACAACAGTGCAAAGGTGGTGGAGAAAAACCTTTTTTGCACCAACAACTGATGAAATCGTTACTCTTTACAGAGTTTGGCGTAACCGTTTTTTGTGGCAAAGATTACGTTTATGGTTATGGCTGGCGCTGATTTGTCTGTTGTCTTTTACTTTGCGAGACATTTACGGCCTGTTTTTTCCATTTGCAGAGTTGCAGCCGTTGCCAGAAGTACTTAGAACTCAACGCCTGGTAATTAATGTTGCAATGCTTGCAAGTATAATTATTTGCTTTGCTTTACATAAAACTAAATTAGGTCGTCATCGTCCAGATTTATTATTTTTGGGGTCTTCTTGGTCACTTAGTTTAGCGTCGCAGTTGTTTGCAACCATCAGAGGTTTCGCACTACCCGATACCATCGGCTGGTCGCTGTTGTTCTTGAGCCAAGCTGTGTTGATGCCTGTTTGCTGGATTCTTCACTTGCTGACTCAAGTGAGTGTGCTGATTTACTATTTCGGTGTGAATACAGTACTTGGGCTAAAAACACCAATCCCCGACCACCCAGAAATATATAATGTAACGTTCATTTTATATATTTTCTGGTTTTGTACTATATGTGACATCGGTGTTTATCTGTACGATCGCCTGCAACGCTCTGAATTTTTCGCCCGCCAAGAACTAGAATCTGCCTACCAAAAACTCAAAGTTGCGGAAGCTAAATATCGCAGCATTTTTGAAAATGCCGTTGAAGGAATTTTTCAAAGCAGTCCCGATGGACGTTACATTACGGCAAATCCGGCTTTAGCGAGAATTTATGGCTACTCCTTAGTAGACGAGGTGACAGCAAATTTTACTGATATTGAACAATTGTACGTTGACCCGAACCGCCGAGCAGAATTTGTGCGCCTGATGGAAAAGTATGGCAGCGTTTCCGATTTCGAGTCCCAAATTTATCGTCAAGACGGGAGTATTGTCTGGATTTCCGAAAAAGCTTATACAGTCCGTGATGAACAAGGAAAACTGCTTTACTACGAAGGTTTGATTGAAGACATTACCCAGCGCAAGCAAACTGAAGAAGAACTACGAGTGTTTTTCCATGCAGTTTCCCACGACTTACGCAACCCAGTACTAGGTACTTTAATGGTGTTGAAGAATTTGCTGGCCCGTTCAGAGGAAAATATTACGATTTCCCGCTCAATTTTAGAGCGAATGATTCAAAGTTGCGATCGCCAACTGAAATTAATTAATTCGTTGATGGAAACTCACATCAGTGAGGTGCAAGGTGTTGTTTTACAACGTCAAACCGTACAATTACTGCCAGTTGTCGAAGCTGCGATCGCAGATTTAGAGCCATTGCTAGAACAAAATCAAGCCAAGCTGACAAATCTAGTATCCGCAGATTTGCCATTAGTGAATGTAGATCCCACGCAACTATGGCGAGTTTTTTCTAACTTAATTGTCAATGCTTTGAAACATAATCCTCCAGAATTGCTTTTGACAATCAATGCTACCCGTCAGGATGACATGATTTATTGTACTGTTAGTGATAATGGCGTGGGCATTAGTCAACAACAAAGCGATCGGCTTTTTGACCTTTACTTTCGGGGTACAAGTATCGGCAATTCTGTAAGTTTGGGATTAGGATTGTATCTATGTAAGCAAATTATCCATGCTCACGGTGGCGAAATTGGTGTGAACAGTGCATTGAATGCAGGGGCAACATTTTGGTTTACCTTACCAATTAGTAGCCCATTTACAGAGTGAAGTTGTTAATTAAACCTTTTTGTTATCAAAAATATTTTTTTAACGAACCAGGAAGCAAGAAGGAAGAAAAGGAGTAATTTTGTGATGAGATAGAAGAGTAATAATTCTAATTTTTATCATTCATCAGCCTCACAAATAACTTACCTAATGCAGAAATGCAAACATTGATATGAACTACATCATATCCACTAATCGGAATTCCAGTTGAGGAGACTTCTGTCAATCCAGATCCAATTAAATTTCCTAAATAATCACTATTATTAGTATTGTTGATTAACTTATTTAAGTCTTCGACAAAGGCAATATTTACAGCAGATGCTAACCGCCTGAAAGTTTCTAGATTAATTTTTTCTTTTATGAGATTTAAAAATAACTCAGCTAGTATTTGAGTTTTGTCTAAATCATCAATTCGGTCAATAATTAAGACTAAACACTCACCTAACTTTGATTTTTTTTCAGGTTCATCATCTAAAGTTTTGAGAAAACTCTGCTTTTCTCTCAGGGTAACTTTGTCTAAATATAAAAGGAATTTTTTTATCTTTGTTAGAAATATGCGATCGCTAACAGTTTTTCCTATATTAGCAGCCTTCATGGCCAAGCTAAGAAAGGGAATGTCTTTAAGCAGCCCATCTTCCATCAAGGAGTCAATAACCACTTCTGCGATCTCTGTAAATAACTCAAGTGATTGTGAAGTAATTTCTGAGTCTTTCATCTTTGTAAGTAGCTAAACAAAATTAATTACATAGTTTTTACCAAATTTTCTGAGGATTTTTTCAACAGATGCGATAAAAGGTTCTCAATTTTTGTAAGTATCTATATCTAGCAGGTGGTTTCCATAAATATTATCGAATTTGCGATTATTCAGGAAAAAAGAAACGAATAGAACAACAAAATCCGGGTAAAAGTGGCGATGTTATTTCATCATCGCCTAATAAAGTAGCAACTAAAACCAACTGTGCTTTTTCTCGCCGATAAACTTCAACTTGTTTAGTGAAGCGATCGACAATCCAATACTCACGCACGCCTTGAACTGAATACAGTTTCAGTTTTGCTTCCTTGTCTCGAAGTTCGTTTTGTTTACCTGGGGATAAAACCTCTATTACTAACTCTGGTGCGCCTGTCAAATGTCCTGCTTCATCTTCAATTTGCGCCAGTCGTTCTCGACTTACCCAAACTACATCCGGTATAACGCTATCTGCTTGCGAAAAAATCACGCCTGGAGCCACAATTGTTTCCCCTAAACCACTCAAATCTGACCAAACATCGAGTTTTCGAGCAATTTTTACACTAACTTGTTGATGACGGCGGTGAGGTGGGCGAGTCACAAAGAGTTCTCCATTAATAATTTCATAGCGCGTCCACTCATTTTCGGGTAGAAGCTCTAAATCGTGAATTGTCCAGCGTACTCCCTCAATGGCTTGGTTCATAATTGTCCCCATTTAGCTCGTTGCCTTTGTTTAATTTTATCTTTTCTTCCGGCAAGGCAGATATTGTATTTAAATTAGAACCATAATGAAAAGCAAAAGTTCAGGCGAAACTCTGTATGCTGACATTTACCCAACTTAAACCACCTAATTACGATGCCGCTGTTGCTTTTACTCTGGCGCTAACAGCAGAAGAACGCACCCGCAGTCGTCATCGCTTTGAAACGGCAGATGGTAAGGTTGTGTTTTTACATTTACCCAGAGGAACTGTTTTACACGATGGCGATATTCTGCAAGAAGAAACCCATAGCAGTTTAATCAGAATTACTGCCAAACCAGAACTAGTAATGACTGCTTTTGCCCAAACATCACTTTTATTATTACGGGCAGCATACCATCTAGGAAATCGCCATGTACCTGTAGAAATTACTCCAACTTATTTACGCTTGTCTTCAGATTCAGTTTTACGCACTATGTTGGAACAATTGGGGTTAGAAGTTAAAGAAGAAATTTTACCGTTTCAGCCAGAATTAGGAGCTTATGGACAACACCATCATCCTCACTGATAGCCATCTTTTGAGTATTTTGCAGCTGGCTAGCCCTGCTTTACCTGTAGGAGCATATAGTTATTCTGAAGGTTTGGAAATGCTGGTAGAAAATGGTATGATCGCTAACCACACACATCTCAAAGATTGGTTAAAAGCAGAGTTGCTCTACGGGGCAATTCGGTTAGAGGCGGCGGTGATGGTACGATCGCAGCAATCCGTAAAAATGAATGATTTAGAATCGCTATGCCGTTGGAACCTGTGGTTGTCGGCTGCTAGGGAAACAGAAGAATTACGTGCCTCTAGTTGGCAAATGGGGCGATCGCTCATCCAATTACTTGGTAAACTAGAACCGCAGATTATGCCTATTGCCAATGCTGTGGGTAATCCTTGCAATTATGCGATCGCTTTTGGTATTGCCGTTGCCCATTGGCAAATCAGCATCCAAGCCGCATTACTCGCATATCTGCATAGTTGGGCAAGTAATTTGATTACTGTTGGCGTGAAACTGATCCCCCTTGGACAAACCGCAGGACAGCAGTTATTGCTAGATTTGCAACCATTACTCAGTGCTGCGACATTAGAAATTCTCGCGTTGGATGACGATCAACTCGCCTGTTGTAGTTGGGGTTTATCGCTGGCGAGTATGCAGCATGAAACGCAGTATACAAGGTTATTTAGGAGTTAGTCAAAATAATTCGTAATTCGTAATTCGTAATTCGTAATTCGTAATACTTCGACTTCGCTCAGTACAAGTTCGTAATTCGTAATTATTACAAAGGACAAATGACAAATGAAAATAAATGCATTTCGAGTGGGAGTTGCTGGGCCAGTGGGTTCGGGGAAGACAGCTTTAGTGGATGCTTTGTGTAAGGGGTTGCGCGAGCAGTATCAGGTTGCGGTGGTGACGAATGATATTTATACTCAGGAGGATGCTCAGTTTTTAGTGCGTTCTCAGGCGTTGGCTAGCGATCGCATTTTGGGTGTAGAGACTGGTGGTTGTCCTCACACTGCTATCCGCGAAGATGCTTCGATGAATTTGGCGGCAATTGAACAATTAGAAGAACGTTTTATCGATTTGGATTTGGTCTTTTTGGAAAGTGGCGGCGATAATTTAGCTGCTACTTTTAGTCCAGAATTGGTGGATTTAACAATTTACGTCATCGATGTTGCGGCTGGTGATAAAATTCCCCGCAAGGGTGGCCCCGGTATTACTAAATCTGATTTATTGGTGATTAACAAAACTGACCTAGCACCTTATGTTGGTGCAGATTTAAGTGTGATGGAACGAGATGCTAAAAAAATGCGCGGCGATAAACCTTTTATTTTTACTAATTTAAAAACTCACTCTGGACTTGCAGATGTAATTAACTTTGTTTGCACCAATATCTGTTGAAAAAGAATTCAGAATTCAGAAGTCAGAATTCAGAAGTCAGAATCAAGACAATTAAATCTGACGTGAGTTCGACAAGCCCTTTTTTGACCTCTCCCCCAACCCCTCTTGGACACGGAGAGGGGAGCCAAAACCCGAATTTTTCGTTGCTCCTCCCTTTCCCTGTGGGAGGGAGAGGTTCATCGAACTCACGTTAAATCTGCATATTTAATGGGTGTGTAAAAACGCCGTTTATTCAGATGTTTGCATCGCTACCCCTTGGCTATGCGCCACTTGTACAGAATTCATGCTCAATTCTGACTCCTGACTTTTGAATTCTGTTTCTATAAAGCCTTCTGATGACGACTTCGCACCCGTTCAGCACTACCGGTAGGAATCGCAGCAATTAATTTTTGCGTGTATTCCTCTTTAGGTTCTTGGTAGATGCTTTCGGCTGTCCCTTCTTCAACAATTTTACCGCGATTCATGACTAAAATGCGATCGCTCATAAATTTCACTACACTTAAATCGTGAGAAATAAAGATATAAGTAAGCTGAAAGTCTGACTGTAATTCTTTGAGAAGATTTAATACCTGCGCCTGTACTGAAACATCTAGCGCTGAAACTGACTCATCGCAGATGATAAACTTAGGATTTAACGCCAAAGAACGAGCTATGCAAATCCGTTGGCGTTGACCGCCAGAAAACTGATGAGGATAGCGGTTAATCGCATCTGCACTCAACCCCACCCGTTCTAAAAGTTCGACTACTCGCTGTCGTCGTTGTTGTTTTGTCTTCCCAACAGCGTGAATTAACAAAGGTTCCATTACCGCGTCCCCAACCTTCATTCGGGGATCGAGGGAACTAAAAGGATTTTGGAAGACTATTTGCATTTCCCGCCGCAGTTTTTGCAACCGTTCTCCTTTGAGACTAGTAATATCTTGTTTCTCAAAGATAATCTGACCACTCATCGGTTCAATTAATCGCAGCAAGGTTCTGCCAAGGGTCGTTTTACCGCAACCAGATTCTCCCACCAAACCTAGTGTTTCTCCTGGTTTAACATCAAAAGAAACGCCATTAACTGCCATATTATAACTTTTTATACTACCGAACACCCCACGCACTGGAAAACTAACTTTCAGGTTGCGGATTTGCAGCAGGGGTTCTTTCTCATTAAAGTTTGCCAATCTTGCAGCAATCTCTTCTTTGGTAACTTCTGTGGGTTGTGCGGGTTCTTTCGGCTGAATTACTACTTGTCCCGTTGGCGTCTCTTCTGCACTCATGTAGTCGGAAACAGTGAGTAATTTTTGGGGACGGCGGTTGAGTGTGGGGCGACAAGCTATCAAACCTTTAGTATATGGATGCTTGGGACTACTGAAAATTTGCCCAGAAGTACCAGATTCAACAACTTTACCTCTATACATCACCGCTACTTGGTCAGCAATTTCTGAAATTAGCCCCAAATCGTGGGTGATAAAAATCATTGCCATGTCACGGCTTTGCTGCAATTCTCGCATTAACTCCAAAATAGTCGCTTGCACCGTCACATCCAAAGCTGTGGTTGGTTCATCGGCGATTAAGATTAATGGGTTGCAAGAAATTGCCATTGCAATCATTACCCGTTGCAACTGACCTCCAGAGAGTTCATGAGGATAGCGTTCCAGCATGGCTTCTTTGTGTTCTTTAACCAACTGTGCCAACTTTGGCCCATCTGGTTTAGATAATTTGGCGTTGGTTTGATGCCAAGTTTCGATATACTGCTGCTGGATATCCTCATCGCTAGGTAGAAGTTTAACCTCTTGCAGACCTGCGATCGCAATTTGTCGTGCTTGGGCTGCTGACACATTTTGATGCCGCATAATCGCTTCTGTTAGCTGAAACCCGATGTTATAAACCGGATTAAGCGAACTCATCGGTTCTTGAAAAATCATGGCGATGTCGCCACCCCGGTGTAACTGCATTTGCTCAGGAGGCAATGTTCCCAAATCGATGGGGTTGCCATTTTCCTGCGGACGAAACCAGATTTCACCGCCACTCACTATGCCAGGAGTTTGCAACAAACCCATCACAGCTAAGGCTGTCACCGATTTACCACTCCCCGATTCTCCTACTATTCCTAGAGTCTCACCTCGATGCAGCGCAAAGGAAATACCATCCAAAGCTCTGACAGTGTTGCCATCACCGGGAAATTCAACTTGGAGATTGCGAACCTCTAGGACAGTTTCTCTCATAGGAGTTGGGTAGGAATATTATCTTAAAATTATTTGGATTTTAACAATAGTTTTGATCTATTATGTGCGTAAATTTGGTTTTTATACTCTCGGCAGTGTTCACTGCTAAAACTTTAACCACAATTGACATCACATACTTCCACAATATACATACATTTGCGATGTAGAACTGCTTGCGATCGTTCACAAGTACAACTTACAGTTAGCCATTATCTGCCGAAGTGCGAGACTTTATCTATACTTTATAAGCAATAACCAACAGTTGAGGAGCATCAAAACCACCCTGAAGCACAAGGTCGTGTACGATCTGCCATCCCTTTCGAGTAAACAACAATTCCCAAAACGATGGGCTGGATTCTGAGTATAGTTGTCTCCAGTAAAGCAACTCACTACGAGTCAAAAAACACTGGTCACAACGGTAATAATCTACACAAAAACCTGTTGTTTCCAGAAGCGTAAATATTTGCTCGTGAGTGAAAGCATGAAGGTGGTATGGATCAAAATGACGCGTTTCACCTAGTGGTACAGACATCATCAATATACCATTGCTAGTTAAATAATTACTGAGTTGTCTTAAAAAATAGGTCGGATTTTTTAAATGTTCTATCGTCTCAAAGGAGATAACAACGTCAAAAGGCTCTGAACACTCAAATTGCTCTGCATCAGCGCAAATGAACTCTATTCCGGGTATTTGGTAGTGTTTATTAGCATATTCCACAATCTGGGAGCATATATCAACTCCAACTACACTGCTTGCGCCTGCCACACGAAGCATTTGGCTACCATATCCACTGCCACATGCTATATCTAGAACTCTTTTTCCCAAGACATACTTAGTTGCAGTTTCGTAGCGTCCAAGATGTAGCTCCACGATCTTGCGACTAGCCGAATCGTTAGCCATGCGTTTGGGAATCAAGCGTTCCCAAGTTACAGCCAGGTTATCCAAAGCTTCAACTGAACTGCTAATAAAGTTACTCATATAATTTACGGTTAACAAAGCGCTAGTGTTTTATTGTGAGAGTTTTCAATTATACATAGCTGCCAGTAACTCTAACCCTGCCTTCACACCAAGTACTCTTGTGTACGATCTAGCTAGGGTGTTGATTTTGTTGGAAATACCATCAGAATTTCTCATGTAATTTTTGTGTCGTTAGCAGAACCAGATAAATGCAGAATTAGTATCAGCGATGCCTCACGACAAAACCCAAAGCGTCAACGCAGACAAAAAAATAGCACATCTTCAAGGATGGCTATTTGTAGAAATTATCTAATGTAATGTTAGTTAGTAAATTGAATACACGCTCAACTACCAACTTTAGAACGGAATATCATCTGGATCTGGTTCTTCCTCTTTCACTGCTGGATAAGTAGTTCGCTCATAATTTGTGGATTGGGGTACGGGTTCGTAAGTTTTCGTTTGGGGAGCAACGCCAACAGGATTTGTCGCTGGAGTAGGTGCTGGACGTGGTGACTCGTAACTGGGAACCTCTTTCTGTGCTGGACGAGATGCTGATGGTTGTCGAGGAGCAGTTTCAGTAAATGATGGAGTTACGTTTGTTGAGGGTAATGGATCGGTATTAAAACTACCTCCAACAGATTGAATTTGTTGTACTGTCAATTCAGCGCGTTTTTCTTTAAAACCTTCTTGACGATCGACAGTATTCATAGTTAAACGTCCTACCAAGATGACGCGATCGCCTTGGTGGTAATTTTGCTGAATTTCTGTCGCTAAATTCCCCCAGCCGACAACTTTCAGGGTGGCTGGCGGATCTTCTGGTTTCTGGGAATTGGGAAACTGCACCAGCATTTCCGTGACTCCCAGATTATCTGCTGTATAACGGAGTTGCGGCTCGTTCATAATTTCCGCCATCAAAACGCAGCTGTTCATTAAAATTACTCCTGACTGCAAAAAGTACTGATTGAAAAAGAGGGATTTTTCTATGTAGTGCCAATTAATATCTAAATATGTTTAATTGTTTGCATTTTTTAATAATGCGTGAGTTTTTAGTCCTTTCTAGCATAAAAGCCAAGCGATCGCTTTGAACAGCATTGAGTATACTGTTCGCCACCCTCGCTTGACTAAATTGAGCATTCAATTCTGCATAGAGTAGTATAATTGTACCACTAAGTTAATTAAATAGAAAAATTTCTTGCCAAGAATTAAGCCTTGACGCGAACTGGAAAAACACCCAAGGCGATCAACCTGGCTGGAAGGTCGCGCAAGATGGGTAAGCGCAAAAATCCGGGTGGTACAAAGGTGCGATTTGAGGTGATAACCGGGGCCAATACCCGCTTTTGGATAAAAGTTTGAAACGCCTGAATAATGCGTGTGGGCAATTCGCGTTGACGTTGTACTTTTGCTAGGTCGCTAAGTTGTACTTGTCGGTTCTTGAGCGGTTTGCTGAGTACATTCGCTGCAACTACAGCATCTTGAATCGCGTAGTTAATCCCAACTCCACCCACAGGGGACATTATATGAGCTGCATCACCAATGAGTAATAGTCCTGGACGATACCAGCGTTTGACGCGGCTGGACTCTACTGAAAGAAAAGCTACTTGTGACCAGTCATGTAAATTTTCGATGCGTTGCTGGAATTCTGGTACTACTTCCACAACCGATTTTTTTAATTCCTCCAAACCCGCAGCCCTTAGTTGTTGATAGCCTCCCTTGGGGATGACATCGGCAACTTGCCACTCATCACCACGGTCAAGCATGGCGATTAGCTTACCTTGACCAAAGCGCCCCATTCCCCCTTCAGGGTCTTCTGGCTGACGCGGTAGGCGAAACCAGAGGACATCCATTGGCGGCGAAGTTTCGATGGATTCAAACTCACCCAAGTGGCGTAAACGTGAGTGGCGACCGTCTGCACCCACTGTCAGTATTGCCCGGATTTCATGCCAACCACCGCCTCCTCGATAGCGGACACCTTGAATTACGCCATTTTCACTAATTAATTCCTGCACATTCGCACCCATTACTAGATGGAAACTAGGATATTTTTGTGCTTCTTGGGTGATGAACTCCAAGAATTTTACCTGGGGAAGCATTGTAATGTAGGGATAATGGGTTTTCAGATGGCTAAAATCTGCGAATGTGAGAGTATCTTGAGGAGTTTGAATACTAATTTGGCGCATTTTGGTATGGGGAAGTTCTAACAAGCGATCGCTAAGTCCCAATTCCTCCATAATTTCCATCACCGATGGATGAATCGTATCGCCGCGAAAGTCGCGATCGAAGTCTTTGTGTGCTTCCAGCAGCATCACCGAAATGCCTTGACGCGCTAACAACAGCCCCAATACTGCTCCTGCTGGCCCTCCACCCACAATGCAACAATCTGTAGTTTGTACGTCTACAATGTCATGGACAGGATTAATACTTGGGTCTTGAGAAATATTTTTAGGTACATCGGTAGTCATCACAACACCTCTTGATAGCCCTAAAATTCAGGATAGTTTGCTTTTGATAATGCAAGCTGTTTTTTTAACTTTTCGTATTTACCCTGAAGGTGTATTATGATGGGCGCTAAACTGTCATTGGTCATTAGTCATTAGTCATTAGTCCAAATCCAATGCCCAATGACGCCACTTGCTCCACTTGGTGAGCGAGTCCGGTCTTGTTGTTTCAACAAAGAGGAACTCGCGAACCCGAAGGGGGAGACCCCAAGACCGCAGTGGCTTCCCCATGCCCAATGCCCAATCCCCAATGACAATAATTAGTTGTGTCCCAAGTTATTTTAGAAAACGTTTATAAAAGTTTTTCCTCGCGTAAAGGGGAAAGTGTTACCTCACAAACCCAATCTCCTCTCACGCCTGGGGAAAAAATCGATGTAGCCCAAGAGCGGGCGGAAAGTGTCAATGTTTTGCGGCGGATTAATCTAACGATCGCAGATGGCGAGTTTATGGTGCTGGTAGGGCCTTCTGGATGTGGTAAAAGTACCTTGCTGCGGTTAATAGCCGGGTTAGAAACGATGACTGGCGGTAATATCTGGATAGGCGATCGCTTAATCAATGACCTACCACCCAAGGAACGCGACATCGCAATGGTGTTCCAAAATTACGCCCTTTATCCTCACATGACGGTGTATGACAACATCGCTTTTGGGTTGCGCCGCAGGGAAAGCAGGGGAGCAGCACTTCGGCTACGCTCAGTGACCGAGGAGCAGGGGAGCAGAGGAGATACTTCCTCGTCTCTTTATTTTCGGACGTGGGCGGAAAATCTTTTTGTAGGAGCGACCAGAAAGTTTCCTAAAGGACTGCGCTACATTTCTGACAAAGAACGGGCGGTGAACGAGCAGGTGCGTAGTGTTGCTCAACTGTTGCAAATCGAAACATTGCTGAATCGCTTACCCAAACAACTATCTGGCGGACAAAGACAACGGGTTGCATTGGGAAGAGCGATCGCGCGTGACCCGCAAGTATTCTTAATGGATGAACCACTTTCTAATTTAGATGCCAAACTGCGGGCGGAAACCCGCGCCCAAATTGTCAAATTGCAGCGCCAATTGGGGACAACGACAATTTACGTTACCCATGACCAAACAGAAGCGATGACAATGGGCGATCGCATTGCGATTATGTCTGAGGGTAAAATTCAGCAAGTTGCTTCTCCCTTAGAACTTTACAACCGTCCTGCCAACCTTTTTGTAGCAGAGTTCATTGGTTCGCCACCGATGAATTTTATTCCTGTAGAATTTCATGCCCCGCAGTTGATTACTTATTCCCAGTTTCGTTTCACTCTCCCAGAGGTTTGGGCAAAAGCCTTACAAAAATATGATGGGAAAACTCTAATTTTAGGCATCCGTCCAGAACACTTTAACTTGAGTATGCCTGCAACCAAAAATCTACCAGTGCAAGTAGATTTGGTAGAGAATCTCGGCAATGATTCCTTTCTCGCTGTTAAGATTGCCGAACCAGGATCTAAACCTGGTACTACAGCGAATTACCTACAAGTGCGAATACCACCAGACCGATTTGTACAACCTGGTGAGCAACTTTGGTTATCGCTAACCCCAGAGAAAATTCACTTTTTTGATCCAGAAACCGAGTTAGCAATATTTCCCTAAGACTATCCGCGCCTAATTGGTAGAATACGCACCCTAGATTGAGCTTGGTCAACAGTGACCAATGCGCCTATTCTAGTGAAGACTCAAACTGATTCACGGCTGAAATAACTAGATTTTCAATACTATTCGGCAAAACATCCTGGGTACGAACCTGAATAACACTGGGAGTATCGGCACCTGTAGCAGCTAGTAAGGAACCGAAGTCTAAATCGTGAGTAAAGACGATATATTCATTAGTTCTTGCCCACTGCATAATTATTGAATCTTTCTCACGAGGATCGCCAACTGTAGACCAGTGGACAGAGGAGATATTATACCTCTCAAAAACCGCAACCCAATCAGGAGAAAGGTTCATATCAATCAAAATTTTCATGCACTTCTAAGAGGGACTTCAATCTCTTCAGCCCGCCATGCAGCGTAGGCAAGTGCCTCATAGATGTCGGCTTCTTCGAGGTAGGGATATGCTTTGAGAATGTCGCTATTACTGTGTCCAGATGCTATTAACCCGACGATGGTACCAACAGTAATACGCATTCCCCGAATACAGGGTTTGCCACCCATCACTTCAGGATTGCGAGTAATTCTAGTGAGATTTTGCATAATTTTTGTAAAGTATTATATTGAGCATTTTAACTTTCACAAGTGCGATCGAATTGGTAAAAAAGTGCTTTCAACTGTAAAGTAGCGATGCCTACGGCGGCAAGCTACGCACCCCATTACACCCCAAATTTCATCGGTGCGTAGCCGTAAGGCTGTCGTCAGACATCGCACCTCAAAGTTACTAATTTATAGAAGTGCTAAAAGATAGTGCAGATGCTTCTAGTAAATGCGGATGGTGACTTTGCCAAAAACTCAAAATTTGTTCGCCAACCTGTTGAGGATAAAAATAGTGAAAAAAATGATACCCTTCTGGGTATTCCCAGAGTTTATCTTCTGGCTTGAACCAATTTAACCAGTCATGCAATACAGTTGAGTTGACTACCGGATCGCTCTTGCTACCACATACCATCATTGGCATAGAAACTCCACCTTTGGGTAAATAAACCAACTTAAATAAAGAGTGTGACGTGGGAGATTGTTCTAAATCTTTATCTAAGGCAGCTACTAACTTTTTAGTGGTATGAGGTGGTTGATTGCCAAATAGACTGCGAACGCTGCTTGCTAGAATTAGTTCACGGCTGATGCTAAAAAGTTGTCGTTGAAAGTAATAGTGAGCTTGCCAATTGTTTGCAGGTTGAGCAGCTACAGCCAGCAGAGTTAGCGATCGCACTTTTTGCGGAAATCGCCGCGCAAAGGTTAAGGCGATCGCACCACCCATAGCATGACCTGCTAAATGCACGGGGCCGCGGCATTCTAAAAATTCATACAGTAAATCTACAGCTTGATCTATGGAACTGGCTTCATCTTTAGTTTGCTGATATTCCCACTGAGCAATATTTATATAACTAGATAAATATTCAAGTAATGGTTTATCAAAACGCTGCAAAACAGGACTGGCACTTAACCATAAAACATCAAATGAATCAGACATAAATACCTATAACTTCTAAATTAAATTATCAGTTTAAACAAAGGCGTACAGCTAGCTGTACGCCCTAAATCTCTACAAACCAAATTCTGTTTTTAACTGAGCAACCCAAGTTTTAATTCGCTCGTCTGTTAAATCAGATTGACTACCTTCATCAAGCGCCAATCCGACAAATTTGCCATTTCTCAAAGCTCTAGAATTCTCAAAGTCATATCCCTCAGTTGGCCAGTAACCAACAGTTTTACCGCCCCGTTGGGAAATCTTTTCTTCCAGAATTCCTATTGCATCTTGGAAGTTATCGGCATAACCATATTGATCTCCATCACCAAAATAGGCAACTAGCTTTCCACTAAAATCTATTTCATCTAGATCGGAGAAAAAGCCTTCCCAATCGCTCTGAAGTTGACCAATATCCCAAGTAGGAGAGCCAATAATCAGCAAGTCATACTCATCAAAAGTACTACTATCCGCCTCGTAAATGGGATGTAATGTTACAACATCACCACCAAACTCATCCCGAATTTTTTCAGCATCAGATTCAGTGTTGCCAGTTTGAGTCCCGTAAAATAAACCAATTTTTTTTGACATATTGACACCTGAAAAATAAATAGTTGTGTGCTCTGCTGAAAAGTCGCCCTGAGAGGTTGGTTAATCTGCCCATCAAGGCATCTACTCCAGTGTTTGAACAGCCACGCAAGTCAAAAGCGTTATCTTTTCAGAAAGTTTGCAAATAGCTGAAATACATGACCCGCTTAATGAGTATTAGTCTCAATAACTCTGAAGATATACTACCAGAATAATTGAGAGTCTTTTTCATTTAGATGGGTAAACTTTTGTTAAGTATTTCAGGAAACAAACCGAAAACTAGACGAGGCAGCAAGAATTCTCATACCTTAATTGGTCAAAAACTTCGCACTGACTCGAATAGGAGTATTGAGATGAACGCCTGAACAAAAGAGTTTAGACTAAAAGCGATACAAGACTCGATCTTGCAGAAGTTATGCGATCTTGTCCTTTGGCTGCTTTAAATACGGCAACTCAATCAAGTTACCGTATTTTTATATTAAGAGTGAATAACGCACTCTGCAAGAAGATAGTTTAAATCAAACGGAAATTGCCCCTTATGCCAAAAGACTGGTTTGAATGGCACGATCTCTACAATAGTGAACCAACATTGCAGCAGCGACTGCAAATTGTTCGGGAATATATTTCTCATAGCTTGGATGCATCTTTACCGGGAATCATTCGTGTAGTCAGTGTTTGCGCGGGTGATGGGAGGGATTTATTCGGGAACGCTATCAAAGCACTCCCGTGCAAAAGATGTGTACGCACGACTTGTTGAACTTGTCTAGATTAGAATTACTGAAAAAAGTAACTGTTCGTTAAGCTATGACAAATTTGGAATTGATCATTTTTGATTGCGATGGTGTGTTGGTAAATAGTGAACCGATAGTGAATCGTATTTTTGCCGAAACATTAACTGAAGGTGGATTGACAATCACCTATGAAGAAGTCACCCAACAATTTATGGGGAAGTCATTGGCAACTTGTTTGGAGATTATTAAGAAAACCTACGGAAAACCAGTTCCTGCTAAATTGCTTGAACGCTGTAAGGAACGAGAAATCGCTGCATTGCAACAAGAACTCCAAGCAACTGAGGGAATTGCTGCCGTTTTAGAACAGATTACATTGCCAAGATGTGTAGCATCGAACAGCAGTCCTCGGCATATTCAATTCGTTTTACAATTAACGGGATTGTTGCATCAATTTGATGGCAAGCTATATAGCTCTCATCATGTTGAACGCCCTAAGCCCTTTCCTGATGTGTATCTGTATGCGGCTAGCCAAATGGGTAAGACTCCAGAAAATTGTTTGGTAATCGAGGACTCGGTAACGGGGGTGCAAGCAGCATCTGCCGCCCGAATGCAGGTATTTGGTTATACTCCACGAAGTAATCAAGGCAATTCTTCGCATCACGATGCTTTGATTGCCGCAGGAGCAAAGCTAGTTTTTGAGGATATGTATCAATTGCCGATTTTATTGAAATTGTGGAAGTGATTTTAAAGTTTTTGTGGGATATCACTTAAGGTTTACTGAACCCAGGACAATCACCTTATTCATTCTTATACTGTCCAATTTTCTGAAAATTTAGGATATATTGTTGACGACTTTTTTAGCTTAGGTAATCGCCTAGAGTCTGATGAGTCACATTTTAAAAATAAGTGTATTTTGTAAATACGCCCAAATGTAGAAATAAACGACCAATACCTGAAAGTATTCAGTTTACTCTAACTAAATTTCTCGAATTTGGATAGTGGACAGTTCAACTTTAGAGGCATTATTTTGTAACGGAAAAACAACGAGGCTCCAACCAATTTTTCTTCCGAACGCCTTCTCAAAATCTTTTGACAACTACCTTACAGCCTTAATTTGTGACGAATGGGCGGGTGGTCAAGATAATTCGTAGTTCGTAATTAAAGAATTCAATTACGAATTACGAACTTGTACTGAGCGTAGCCGAAGTATTACGAATTACACTTCGGCGGGTTGATATTCTTGTTGTCTTTCCACAAAAGTCTGAACACGGGTGCGGTAGTTTCTCACAGTCTCATCTACCCATTCGCGATCGTTGCTATTTGCATACAAATGCACCAGTGGTTCGCTGGCATCTGGTAAAACTAACAGCCAACTGTCATCGTAGGGTTGACAAATTTTCACTCCATCAATTAATTCTAGATTTTGGGCTGGGTGAGTTTCTACCAAGTAACGCATCAAAGCACCCTTAGCTGTCCACGGGCAACGGACTGTATAACTTTTGTGAATTACACGGGGCAATTCTGACCGCGCCGCAGCAAGCGATCGCTCCTGGATAGTCAACATCTCAATGATCTTGGCAATGCAGAACATAGAATCAAATCCCGGATGCAGTTGCGGGAAAATAAAACCAGTATCTCCACTACCTCCCAACACCACATTTGGGTTTTTCTGGCAAGCCTCCATTAAAGCTGTAGGGTTGGCTTTAGTGCGAATCACTCTGCCATCATGGCGACGGGCGACTTGTTCAATAGCACTGGAAGCATGAACTGGTACAACTACCGTTCCTCTGGGGTTAGCAGTTAATATCATGTCTACCATCAGTGCTGTTAACATTTCCCCGCGAATTGGGTAGCCTGATTCATCAACTAAAATTAGCTGTTCTCCATTAGCGGATACTTGCACCCCAAAGTTAGCTTTTAATGCCTCCACTACATGACCTAACTGAGTCAGCAATCCTTCGCGATCGGTGATTGACATTGCCGTTTTATTGACACTGGCATTCAATACCACTGCATCAGCGCCAAATTTATCCAACATTTGGGGTAAAACTGCCCCTGATACTGCATAAACATAGTCAATCACCACTTTTGCCCGACTGTTGCGGAGTGTATGAACATGCAATAGTTTCTCAAAAGCAGTGCAGTAGCGCTCCATGACTTGGCTAGGATAAGATACATCGCCAATTTCATGAATTAGTGCCCGCCGCATATCTTCCTTAAAGTAAGCCCCTTCAATTTTCTTTTCTAGGGCTTTGGTGATATTAATGCCCTTGGCATCCATGAATTCAATCAGAATATAGTCAGGGCGGTCTGGGTGTACCCGGACGTGGATACCACCAGCTACCGACATTGTGGGTATAACTGTACGGGCGATGGGGATAGCTGTAGCATCAAGGTTTTGAATGTCAACACCTACCGACATTAAACCTGCAATCAGCGATCGCGTCACCATCCGAGAGACATTACGCTGGTCGCGGGAAACCGTTACTTTAGAACCAGGTTTCAAAGTAGAACCGTAAGCAGCTCCCAATTTCACAGCAAATTCTGGAGTAATGTCGATATTAGCTAATCCTTGAACACCACGTTGACCGAATAAATTTCGTTGGGCAGTGTTCCCCCAAATTAAGTTAATGTTTAAAACTGCCCCTGACTCAATCTTTTTACTGGGCCAAACGCGCACACCAGGGCTAATTTGGGCTTCTTCTCCTACCGTAGAAAGCGAACCCACAACAGCAGCTTCTAATACATGGGCGCGGCGGTCTACACGAGTGCCACGGGAAATTACACAGGCAGAAAGATGTGCTTCATCGCCAATAAATGCCCCATTCCACACGATGGGACGTTTGAGATTAGCATCAGCACCAATAGTGACATTATCCCCAATTACGGTTCCTGCCTCAATCTGTACTCTTGCCCCAATACGGCAATTGTCACCAATCACAGCCGGGGTTTCAATCACAGCCGTGCGATCGATGTAAGTATTTTGACCTACCCATAATTCATGAGAAACTTCTTTATAGGCAAAATCCAACTGGACTTTTCGATCTAACGCGTCATACTGAGCTTCACGATAGGCATCTAAGTGACCGACATCACACCAATAACCTTGAGCAATGTAACCATACATTGGCTCATCTTTTGCTAGCAGTAAGGGGAATAAGTCTTTAGAAAAGTCACATTCAACGTTTGCTGGCAGATATTCCAAAACTTCTGGTTCGAGAATATAAGTACCAGTGTTGACGGTATCAGAAAAAATTTCACTACTAGAGGGTTTTTCTAAAAATCGCCGAATCCGGGCTTCCTCATCAGTAATCACCACTCCAAATTCAATCGGGTTGGGAACCCTGGTTAAAATCAAAGTAGCTTTTGACTGTTTTTGTTTGTGATATGCGATCGCCCCCGTCAGGTCAAAATCTGTTATGCTATCCCCGCTAATCACTAAAAAGGTTTCATCAAGAAGTTCGGCAATGTTTTTTACACAGCCTGCTGTACCCAAAGGTTGGTCTTCTTCGACAGCATAAGTCATCTGAACGCCAAAATCGCTGCCATCTTGAAAATAGTCTCGCAAGACATCAGGTAAATAATGCAATGTTGCAATAACTTCTGTAATTTGATGTCGTTTGAGGAGATTGATAATATGTTCGGCAATTGGTCGATTTAGAATCGGCACCATCGGTTTTGGCAGATCGCAAGTTAACGGGCGAAGCCGCGTTCCCGAACCTCCTGCCATCAGTACTGCACGCATAAATCCTCCTTAACTAGTTACAGCTTTCGCTATTTGAAAAACGTGTCAGATATATTTTGTTTTTCTTTCTCTAGTCTCCTATGGATATTGAGATTTGAGGAACTTCCACAAGATGCATATAGATTGGGCATTGGGGATTGGGGATTGGGGATTGGGCATTGGGCATTGGGGAGAAACTTGTTCAATATTTCTCCCTGTTATCTTTCTCATCCCCCCAGTCCCCAGTCCCCAGTCCCCAGTCCCCAGCTTATTGGCAATGATAAAGTTCATATTCGTAGCCGTCTACGGGTTGCAAAGATTGAGTATCAGATATAACACATGTTTTCGCGGTTTCGGCTACGGGTGCGTGAAAGTTTACCAGCCACAAGTCAAAAGGTCGTGGTAATTTTTTTAAAGTATTTTCCAGAGCAATGGTGGAAGCATTCGGATCTCGATCTTGATGAGCAAGGAGAAACAGAGGATTTTGGAGTGAATTTGTAAGTTTAATCTCCCTGGCAACTCCCATCATTTCCCCAGTGTGTACATAAGTTTTGTGGGTGGTGGCAATCAGTACTGGTGTTGGGGATGTTTGTTGAATTAGTTGCACAAACAGGTCAGGACGATAATATTTTTGATAGCCGAGATTGCAAACTACTGTAACTGCACTGAAAAATCCCATTAACCAAATTAACATTACGGCTTTTTTCCCGTTTATTCCCCATTTACCTATGCTTGTTATCCCATTTTTCCCTGGCTCTGTTTCCATCTGGGGAGGATGCCAACAAACTGCGAGACTTGCACCTAGTAAAACCACGATCGCGGGAAAGTAAACAAAGTTATATCTAGCACCCCTAGTAAGGTCAATACCCAAAAAGTACGTAAAGATAAAGAATATTGCGATCGCACTGATAACGACTCCAGCAAGTACCTGAATCATCATCCGGCTTTCTGGGTGCTGTAGTTGAATTTTAATCCCACGCAGCAAAATTGGTACTGCCCAAATAAAGAAAGTCAGCATCACTATTCCAGAAGGAATCACAATCAAAGCTTGAGAAGATTCAACTGGTAATAGGGAAATCATGGCAATCAATGTTCCTAAAGCTTGAAAAATTGGGCTTAACCAATCTAGTCCAACGCGCGAACCTCGAATCCACTCGGTCAAAGCACCACGATTTTCATTCTCTAACAAGGTTGGTATCCAAATTAAACCCGCTACACAAGTACCTATGACAACGGCATAGATACGCCGCCAAGGAGGAGAGAAGAAAAGAGAAAATTTGCTGCTATTTTGCAATTGAAGCCAAGCCAGAAAAATCAAAATTACGACTTCTGTGCAAAGGGTAAGGCTGAAAAAATAATGAGTAGCAATACCTAAAGCATTAATTCCTATCCAGAAAAGTGCTACCCATATAGGTAAAGGTGTGCGGTTTTGAATATGACGTGTGGCAATTACTAAGCAGGTGAGGGAACCAATTACCCATAATATTGCCAAAGTATAATGACGCGCTTCTTGTGCTAAAAATACGCCATAAGGTGATACTGCCATCATCGCAGCAGTCAAGTGTCCCACTAATGACGAACGAAACGCTACTCTACCTAATACGTAAACACACGGAATGGAGGCAGCACCGAATATCGCTGGTAGCAATCGCGCACCAAACAGCGATATTAATCCTCCATCGCTGTTAAATAACTTCATCCACAGGTAAGCCAGCACAAAATACAGTGGTGGATGATTATCTTGTGTCGCTAAGTTATGAATGACATCACCAATAGTTGCAGCTGGGTTTAGTTGCAGTGGTTGTAATAGGATATCAGGTGCGATCGCTCGATCGAGGGGAACTGATATAAAAGTATTCCCCAAGCTAAACACCAAGGTGGCAAACTCATCAGTCCAAGGAGGCTTTGCAGTCAAGTTGATTAGGCGCAAGCTGATGCCGACAATCAACCATATTAAGATCGCCAAGAGATGAACCCAGAAAGGAGGAAGGCGATGCCAATTATGCCAATGCTTGCGTTGTGAGCCAGAGTTTTTATCTGCCAAAGGCAGGAAATGTATAGCAGATGCAGGTAGCAACGAGATAATTTGTTTGTAAAAATAAAATGCACCTTGGAAAAGAACTCTCATTGCTGGGCCTCACAGTCATGGATTTGTAGATTTGACGTTTGAGATTTAAGTTCGTTCTAAAATCTAAAAACAAAAATCTAAAGCTCAAATCCCTCGTTGTGATTATTTCACGTCTGTGACGCGCCAGCTAAGTTTCAAATTAACCCAGAAATTCCAAATGGTAGCAACTGCGATCGCGATCAACTTAGCTAAATACTGATTTATTTCCAAGATATTATAGAGAAAGTTAATTATTAGAGCTTGTAATATAACTCCTGCCAAACAGACCGCACTGAACTTCAAGAATCGCTTGAAACGCTGATGCGAAGCACGTTGCCTCTGAGAAATATCACTAAAAGTCCATATATCATTCCATAGGAAATTATTTACGATTGCCACTCCGGCCGAAAGAATCGTACTGCGGGTTAAACCTAAATGAATTACAGTACGCAGCAAGTGAAACACCGTTAAATCCACAAACACACCACTAAAGCCAACAAACCCAAAACGGACAAATCGACCAATGGGGAAATTGACTTTTCTTTGCAATCGTCCTACTTTACCTGTGGAAAGCCGCAATCGCACTAAGTGGTGGATGTAATCTATATATTGCTTCCATGTCACCTTACTCTCGCCTTCTTTGCGTTCGCAGAATACATACCCAACTTCGGCAACTTGGTCTACTTTTCCGCGGCCAATTACTTCTAGGAGAATTTTATATCCAACTGGATTGAGTGTTACACCTGCGATCGCACTCCGACGCACCATAAAATAACCACTCATCGGATCAGTAACTCTGCCCAATACCCCCGGTAAAATTACTAAGCCTAACAACTGAGCGCCACGAGACAAGAAACGCCTAACAACACTCCAGCTACTAACACCGCCTCCTTCTACATGACGGCTAGCTACTGCCAAATCTGCTCCTTGCTCAATATTAGCCAACAGTTGTATTAATACCTCTGGTGGATGCTGCAAATCTCCATCAATCACCCCCAACACACTGCCTGTCGCTGCTTGCCATCCACGAATCACTGCTGAGGATAGCCCTCGTTCCTGTTGGCGTCGCATCACTCGCAACTGGGGGTATTCTGTCGTTAAAGATTGCGCTATCTCCCAGGTTCGGTCTGGGCTATCATCATCTACCACTATTAGTTCATACTTTCCTGCAATAGATTCATCCAGTAATTTACTCAATATGCTGACTACATTCTTAATATTGTCACGCTCTTTATAAGTAGGAATTACTAGAGAAAGATGAATAGAATTATCATCTGTATCCACGGGGTTGGGGGGCAACTCTGAAATCTTTAGCGGGCCAGTTGATACTGTTAACAACGAGTTTGATGAGTTTGTTTTCATATTCCAAATTGCAAAACGAGGGTGTGTAAAGTCCGTGGAAAATAGAATCAAACATCTGGTGACTTTATTGATTGAACCTAGTTACTCAAAGGTTGAGGAATCCTTTTGTTACAGTTAGTTGCCCTGAAAGTTTAGTAATTTCCGCACTTTGATTTCTAGTATTTTCCTAAATTTCATTTAAATTTTACATTTTACCCCTTATTTTTATGATATTATACGAAAAATTACGTATTTTTAGCAAAATATCTTGTAATTTTAAGTAAACTAAGTCAGCAAATATACAGGTTATTCAGCATATCTTTATAATTTTTTAATAAGACTACAGGGAATATTAATTTAGTATGGAGTATCGGAAATTTGGTTAATGTGCTTATACATTATTGTTTTTACATCAAGGTAAAAATAAAGTGCAAATGTTGATTACATAAGCTCGTTCCACCCATAAAAACTTATTTTTTGATGCAATAAGGAATTAATTAAACACTACAAAACCAAAAAATCAAAACATATTTTGGAGAAATAGTTAGAGCTATTTCTTAAATGTAAGAATAGCTATAAATTTCTGTTTGATTTTTGAAAAAACGAACTACTCCATAAGGTAAGAGGTAGTTAAATTTTATTTACGATCTCTTTTTCGGAGTAATTTGATCGACAAAATGAGACGAGATAAGTACAGTCCCATTCTGTCAACGTTTAGCAATATAAAAAATCAGTTTAACAAAAATTAATATGTTACTAAATAAGTATAGTATTTAGTAGAGACTCGATTGAAAATATGTCAAAAGTAACATTGTAAAATCCCCCGATAGGGCATTGCAAAAAAGAGAAAAATTTTGTTTGTTATTAAAATGATGGCGTAGTTTTATTGCTTGTTTTGAATAAATGAACCTCTAAAAATACAGGGTAGATCATGCATATTCCTGATGGATTTGTTTCTATTCCAGTGGCCGGGGCTACTGGTTTAGCGAGTGTGGCAGCGTTATTTGTTGCCTTCGGGCGATCGCAAGAGGCTTTTGGTATTCGTCGTGCCCCAATATTGGGATTAACCACCGCCTTTATTTTTGCTGCCCAGATGATCAATTTTCCAGTAGCAGGAGGTACTAGTGGTCACTTGTTAGGGGGAACCTTAGCTGCGATCGTTTTGGGCAGTCCTTGGGCTGGAACGTTGTGTCTTGCCACAGTTTTAATTATTCAAGCCGTGTTATTTGCTGATGGTGGCATTACAGCCTTGGGAGCAAACATTTTTAACATGGCAGTAGTTGGGGTTTGGGTTGGCTGGGTTTTAACCGAAACCTTGCAACGGCTGTTTGGAGGGTCTAAAGGGCGCTTACCCTTGGCTGCTGGGATCGCCGCTGGTGTGAGTGTAGTGGTAGCTGCGATCGCTTGTGCCATTGAATTAGCCCTCTCTGGAACTGCACCGGTAGCGATAGTTTTACCAGCCATGACTGGCGTGCATATTTTGATTGGTATTGGCGAAGGAATGATTACTGGGGGTGTGCTGACTTATCTGGCCACCGCTCGACCAGATTTGTTACCAGGCGAACAGCACGAGTTTCGTGGCTGGTCAGTGCCTATTGTTACCATTTTTTTGATTGCAGGAGTGTTGTCACTCTTTGCCTCAGCATGGCCCGATGGTTTGGAAAAAGTTGCTGAAAATACAGGCTTCATCCACTTAGCCAGTAAAGTACGGATAATTGTGCCGACTCCCTTAGCTGACTATGGAATTGAGGGTTTAGGGCCAATTGGCACTAGTATCGCTGGGCTGGTGGGAGCTGCGGTTTGCTTTGCTGTTGCCTTTGGAATTGCCAAGGTAGTGAAACCGAATAATGCTTAAACTTTCCTTACCGCTACGCTTACAACTGTCTCTAGCGATCGTGGTGGGAGCAGCTTTATTAAAGCATCATGCCTGGTATGGACTAAGTGTATATGGCGCGATCGCACTTTTATGGGCTTGCTTCTTGCGCGTACCAATTCGCCAATTAGGAGGATTACTCGGCACAGAATTGATTTTTTTGTCATTGCTAGCATTGCCCTTGGGATGGGAACGAGCCAGTTTTTTGCTAGTTCGTTCCCTGGTTTGTCTGGTGACGATGAATAGTTTTTTGTTAACCTTACCGCCCCACAGTTTCGGCATTGCCCTGAAAAGCTTACCAGTACCAGCACCTTTAAAGGAAAACTTGTTATTAGCTGGGCAATATATGGAAATTTTGCTCTCAGAAGTAACGCGGATGCGGCGCAGCGCTCAACTACGCGGTTTGAATGGAACTACGGGATGGTTGCGCTATGCCAGTGCAGCCATGATTGGAGCTTTGTATCTCCGCAGTCTAGATCGAGCCGAGCGAGTCTATGCGGCAATGGTAGCTCGTGGTTACAACGGACAATTACCCATAGATTCTACCCTTAGACCAAAAGAACGTTTTGCCTTATTACTAGCTTGGGCGATCGCTGCTAGTGTAACTCTAACTTCTTACAAGATTTAACCCACTCGTTAGTACAGACGCGACTAATCGCGTCTCTCACTAAAACGCGATTAATCGCGTCTCTACTCCCTTACATATTGAGTTTGTAAATTTTGAAATCATTAACTTCTAATCCTCAATTATCAACCGATAATCCCGATGCAGCCGTAGTCGAGGTTAAGAACCTGGTGTATGCATATTCCCACCAGGAGCCAGTATTACAGGAAATATCTTTTACCTTGAACAAAGGCGATCGCGTTGCATTGATGGGAGCAACAGGTTCTGGAAAAAGTACCTTGTTGGAGAACTTAATCGGCTTAAAACAACCGCAATCTGGGAAAATAACGATTAATGGCATTCCTGTAGAACCACAAACTTTACCCCAAGTGCGTCGTCAAATTGGCTTTAGCTTCCAAGATGCCAACGACCAACTATTTATGCCGACTATCTTAGAAGATATTACCTTTGGGCCACGTAACTATGGAATCAAAGCAGCAGAGGCTAGCGATCGCGCTAGGCAGTTATTAGCTGATTTTGGTCTAGAAGCCTACGCTAATCGTTCCGCCCACGAACTTTCTGGTGGACAAAGACGCCTAGCCGCCCTAGCCTCAATTTTAGCCCTAGAACCAACAATTCTAATTTTGGATGAGCCAACTAACGGTCTCGATCCAGCATGGCGTCGTCATTTGGGGCAAGTATTATTAAAGTTACCTGTGCAAGCGATTTTAATTGCTTCCCACGATCTAAATTGGTTAGGCAGAGTCACTCAACGCGCTTTGGTACTGTCTGGTGGTCGTATTCAAATAGACAGCGATATTCAAGCACTGTTACAAGATGGTGCTACTTTAGACCAGTTGGGTTTGCCGATAGATTGGTGATTTGGGCATTGGGCATTGGGCATTGGGCATTGGGCATTGGGCATTGGGCAGGGGAGCAGGCGAGAAATTACAGTAAGTTTTTCCTCCTTGCCCCTCTGCCCAATCCTCTCATTTACCCGTAATATTGGATACTATATTGTGGGTTTTATTGCTGTTGGGGTGTTAATGTCTGTTTTACGTAAATATACTGTTCTTGCTCCTGTGAGCCTAAGTATTGCTTTGTTAGTTGCTAGTTGCAGTGACAATAAAGTTTCTCAGTGTCAGCGACTAATTCGAGTTGTGAATGCTGGAACTTCTCTAATTGATAAAAATAAAGGAACGCAAGTGATAACTAGCATACAGCTATCTAAAGATTTAGACTTTGTAACTAAATCCATTGGAGAACTGAAGCTAACAGATCCGAAGCTGAAAGAATTTCAAAGCAGTTTTGTGAAAATTTTTCAAAATCTTAGTCAAGCGATCGCCAAAGCAGGTAAAGCGCTTGGTGCAACCAAGACAGCACAAGCCTCAGAATCTGGCAGAGAAAAAATCCAAAAGGCTAGAGCCGAAATTGATTCAGCACTGACGACAGCTACAACTCTTGGCAAACAGTCAGATACATTAGTGAATCAGATGAATAAGTATTGTAGCGAGCCAGAATAATCTATCTGGGGCATTGGGCATGGGGCATGGGGCATGGGGCATGGGGAAGAGACAAGGTAGACAAGAAAAAAGGAAAAGACTTGTTCAATAATTCCCCCTTGTCCCCTTGTCCCCTTGTCCCCTTGTCCCCTTGTCTCCCCTGCTCCCCTGCTCCTCTGCCCCTCTACTCCCCTGCTTTCCCTTGACACTCCGATACAGGGTAACTTTTATCACTTTTTTTCCAAAAAATTTCCTGATATACACCAACTTTATCTGTCAAAAGAAGTATTGGTGCAAGTCAAATGAAATACCAGGAGTGATATGAGTCTACTGATGGCGAGTGTGCTGACAACAGTGCCAATATCTGCGGTAAATTTACCAGAAAAGTCCGTAATTCTGCCAGAAAACCCGGTGCAACAGTCAACACAGGATAATTTATCTCAAGTTGTCTCACCTGCTGAAATTACACCACCTGAATTCGTGCAACCAGATATAACTACCTCGTCAGCAATAAAAAATAAGTACGAGAATATACTTAGAAAAAGTAGAAACAAAATTCAATTTATCAGTTCCCCTAACTTACCTGAATTAAAAGATACTCAACCTGTAACAGAAGTTGTACAGAACCAGGAAAGTACAGAAGAATTTTCCCAATCTCTTCATCCTCCAGACTCAGACAATCCAATGTCTCAAGTCACTTCAGTATCGCAACTCCAGGACGTGCAACCCTCCGATTGGGCTTTTGCTGCTTTGCAGTCTTTAGTAGAACGCTATGGCTGCATTGCGGGATACCCTGATGGGACTTATCTGGGAAATCGCAGTATCAGCCGTTATGAATTTGCGGCTGGTTTAAATGCTTGTTTGGAGAAGATTAACGATGCGATGCCTGCGGTGGTCACTGAGCGCAGCCGAAGTGCGGGCTACACCTACGCTAACAATAAAATTAATACTGTTAATAATGAAGATTTAATCTTGCTGCAAAGATTGCAAGGCGAATTCAAAGCAGAGTTGCAGCAATTACAGCAGCGTATCGAGGTTGTGGAAAAGCAGACTAGTGAATTACAAGGTAATCGCTTTTCCACAACTACTAGGTTATTTGGTCAAGCAATTTTTAGCGTCCAGGGAACCAATAGCCCCGATGTCGATTTATTTCCGAGAGATGGAGTACCTGAACGCCAGGGAAAAACCAATCTGACTTTCACAAGTAGCGCCCAACTAACCTTAGCAACTTCATTTACAGGGCGAGATTTGCTGTTAACAGGGTTGTCTGCGGGTAATTTGGGTTCTAATGCATCGTTGTTATCTACCAATATGGGGCGGTTGGGATTTGAGTCAAATACAGACAACAATCTAGTTGTTAGTGACTTATCTTATCGATTTCTCGCCTCGCATAACTTGGGAATTGTCGTCGGTACGGCGGGAGTCAATCCAATCAACACCTTTCGCGGTATTAGCCCTTTAGAAGGTTCTAGCGATGGTGCAATTTCTCTATTTGGTCAGCGGAACCCGATTTTAAGTATTGGTAACGGCAGTGGTGGTATAGGCTTTGACTGGCAGATTAGCGATCGCATCAGTTTACAAGGCGTTTATAGTGCCGAAATTCCCAGTTTTCCTGGCGACACCAAGCAGGGCGGACTATTTGGTGGTAGATATACTGCTGGCGCTCAGTTAAGTTTAGCACCCACAAATAACATCGATGTCGGCGTACATTATCTTTATTCCCACTCCCCAGATGGCTTATTGGGAGGTGGTATTGGCGATTCGCAACTGATTTCACCTTTTGCAAATCCTACAGCTTTCGATACTCAAGCAATTGGTGCTACCGTTGCTTGGCGAATTAACCCTAACTTGCATTTGGGCGGTTGGGGCGGCTTTACTTCTTCCAAGCCATTTAAACTTTCGGGAAGTGTAGAAACTACCAACTGGATGGTATTTGCAGCTTTTCCTAATTTGTTTCGTCCTGGTAATTTAGGGGGCGTTCTTGTTGGACAACCGCCCAAAATTACTTCCAGTACTTTACCCGACGGCTTCAATTTTCCCAACTTTTCTGATGGGGGGACAGCAGGTGGACGTAGTGACACATCAATTCACGTAGAAGTTTTTTACCGCGCCCAACTGAGCGACAATATCGCCTTGACTCCAGGCTTATTCGTTATTTTCAATCCCGATCACAATGCCGCTAACGATGCATTAATCGTTGGGACATTAAGAGCAAGTTTCCGGTTTTAATTTTGTACTGATGTAAATGTAATAAAATATGCTGTTCTACTACCGATTAATTCAGTATTAGATGCTTTCATTACCTGATGAGAGCAAGGAAAGCTCGTGCGTGTTTTTTTTTGATACGTGATTAAAGGAGCAAGTTTTTCATGAAATTAAATTCATCAGTTCATTTGGGTTGTTTTCTTGTTAGCAGCAGTTTAGCCGCAGTCTTCATCGGTTTAAGTGGAACAAATGCTTCGGCTCAAATCACAATTCAAAGCACTGGCACATTATCGGGTACTATCCAACTTCCGAGAAATAATCCCAATTTCAATCAAAGCACTACTCGCATTGATACAGACGACACGGGAACTTACTCGCGGAACTTAGGTACTAAGAACAATCCTAATTATGTTCCTATATACAAGTCAGACTATGTGCAGGTACAAACACGCTCTGATGGTAGTCTGCATTATTTTGTTGACTTTAAAGGCATTCCGATTGTCTCCTTTAATGGCGTTCTCACTTCGCCGATTCTCTCTGGCGGTGAGTTGACACCCTATAAATACCAAGGACAATTGGCAGGAACCACATTTCAAGGAGTAGTTCAGGATGAATTTAATCTCACAAAAGCCTTATACACTGGTACTGTCACCGATCCAAACACTGGAAACCAGTATCAGGGCACTTTTGAAGTGAGTGGATATGGAGTCCGATATAGCGATCGCAATGGTAGCGCCACCCCCACAGTCTTTGATTTCAAATCCGATCTCCCAGGTTCGCCAAAGGTGACATCTTTGGAAATGACTAACGCACCTCTGGCAAGAATACAAATCAAAGTACCTGCAACTGCAACTCTCATAACTCCTACACCAACTACTGGTAGTGGTAGCATACCCACTCCCCCACCAGTAATTAGCAGTGGTAGCACACCCACTCCCCCGCCAGTAATTAGTGGTGGTAGTACACCCATTCCTCCATCAGTAATTGATGGTAGTGCGATCGCCCCTACACCTGTAGTTAGTGATGGTAGTGCGATCGCTCCTACACCTGTAGTTAATGGTGGAAACACATTCACTGTTTCGCCAATGGTTGATGGCGGTAACACATTTACTGTTACACCAATAGTTGATAGTGGCGCTTCCTCGACACCTACAACGTACACATCTGGGTCGAATTCACCATCAATTTCTACTACACCTAATATGGAATTGAGTAACAGTAATTCCCTAGAGGTCAATCAAGTAGTTGTCAACCCTGCAACCCTTGTTCAAGCCGCTTGTTCGCAAGATTCTGCTAAGAGTTGTACAATGCCCACTTTACCAAAACAAGCGATCGGCCCTCGTAGTCGAGTGCTACTGCGTTAGTTAGGGACTTTTCAATAAAAAATATCCAACTACTTCTTGTGGGGTGGGCGTCTCGTCCGCCCCTAACCAAAGGCTAACTTGACAAAAATTCTGAATGCTTCTGGAACTCTAGCAGGGCAAAATGAAATCAATATAATAGTTAGCACAGAGGCATACATTGCAATTAAAAAAGCCCACCATCATATATTCGCGGCGTTTTTGTTGCTCAGACTACCTTTCGGTGGTATCTTTTACCCTGATGATTTTCTGGCTATACTAGTAGACTTAAGCCGATTGATTGATAAATTTCATCCTCCAGCATAAAATACACAAAAACTCTAAATTTTGGACATATATCAGTATGCATTTACCTCTAACTAACACAAAAATATTGTCTGATGTTGGAGAAAATTAATTTTCTTGGAGGCTACAAAAACTTAATCGATAAGGTTAACACTAACACTACAAAGTAAATCTACATCAATCAAACATCTTCCGAGTAAGCACCTATGAAAGAAGAATTGATAGCCAGAGTTGTGCAGGTCTTGCGAATTAATATGAGTTGGATGACTTGGAATTTATTTCTGGCTTTTATACCTTTGGCTTTGAGTGTCTGGCTATTTCGCATGAGGCGCGGCGGCACTTGGCTTTGGTGGCTAGGATTCTTAGTTTTCTATGCTTTCTTACCAAATGCACCATATTTGTTGACCGATGTAATTCACTTGATAGATGATATTCGCACGATTCAATCGGTGTGGATGATTACTTTAGTACTTATTCCTCTGTATTTGCTAGTAATTTTAAGTGGATTTGAAGCTTATGTAATATCGTTAATTAATTGGGGTCACTATTTACATCGTATTGGTAAGAGCCAATGGATTTGGCGCGTTGAGACAATTACACATTTTCTCTGTGCTGTTGGTGTTTATTGGGGGCGATTTTTGCGTTTCAACAGTTGGGATTTTATTACTCAACCCGATGCTGTACTTACCAAAGGAGTAGAAGAAATTCTGGGAAAACAACCCCTGGTGATTATTGCTATCACCTTTGTGGTACTTGCAGGTTTGTACTGGATTATGAAACGAGTAACTTTAGGTCTTAGCCAATCAAATAGCAGAATAGGGATAAACTCAGGACGCACAAACTCTAATACGCCAAACATTTGATCTATGTGGGAATTTTGGCTTTTAATTTTGGGATTTTAATTAGTAATTCCCTTGATGAATATTGCCTATCAAAAGAAAGATGCAATAAAACCCTCCTTGAGGTGAAATAAACTCAGAAACAAATGGTTGAACTTCAACGCCATCACCTGAGAATAACGTCGTATCAGATCGTTAAATATTGATGGTCTGGTCTGATGTATCTAGTCATATTGATAGGAGGGATATAATATGCAATTAATCTCGAAAGAGGAAATCAAGACATTAATAGAACAGCCAAAAGGAAATTGTGTTTCAATTTATATGCCAACGCACCCAGCCGGGCCAGAAGTGCGACAAAACCCAATTCGCTTTAAAAATTTGGTCAGGGAAGCAGAGGCTCGTTTAATTGATGCGGGTTTCGAACAGGAAGAAGCGATCGCATTGTTGGAAAAATCCCAGGAAATTGATACCCAAGAGTTCTGGGAGCAAATGGGAGAGCAAGGGCTGGCGATTTTTATTTCTGAAAATATTTTTCGTTATTATCCCCTACCAATTGATTTTCAAGAGTTGGTCGTAGTTACAGACCGCTTTCACATCAAGCCACTGCTGCCAATTTTAAATGGCAATGGTCGCTTCTATATCCTGGCTTTGAGCCAACAAGATGTTAGGTTCTTTGAAGGAACACGCTACAGTGTCAAAGAGGTAGAAGTAGAAAATCTCCCTAAAAGTGTAGATGAAGCTCTGCAAAGAGACGATACTGCTAAAGAAGGTCAGTTTCGCATCGCAACATCAAAAGGGGGAACCTCCAATACTTTTTCGCAACCAGGTACGTTTCACGGACAGGGAAGCCCTGACAGGGATAGACGCCAAGAAGACATCCTCCAATTCTTTCAAATTGTCGATCGCGCATTATACGAGAAACTGAAATTGCAAAAAGCGCCTTTGGTGTTGGCTGGGGTAGAATATCTCTTGCCTGTGTATAGACAAGCAAATACTTACCAGCATTTGATGGATGAAGCTATCACTGGTAATCCAGAAATTCTCAGCGCCCAAGAGTTACATGACCAAGCTTGGCCGATTGTCGAGGCTGATTTCCAAAAGTCACAGCAAGCAGTTTTGGATCAATTTCACGAACTGTTTGGTGGTGATACTGGTAAAGCATCTAACAACCTCCAAGAAGTTATCTCAGCGGCTTATTACCAACGCGTGGATTCATTACTAGTTGCAGTTGGTCAGCAACAGTGGGGTTTATTCGATCCAACCTCAGAAACGGTTTATTTGCACCCAGAAAAAGAAGCTGGTGATGAGGATTTGTTGGATTTTGTTGCTGCTCATACCTTATTAAATGGCGGCACGGTTTACGCTGTTCCCTTTGAAGAGATTCCGTATAGCACAGCCGTTGCGGCAATTTACCGATATTGACATTTTGATGGTGTTGTATAAAGTTGAATCTGCTATATACAACACCAACGATGATTACTATTCGCTCCTTTAGCAGTCAATCTCTGATCGGTTTAGCTGTTTTAAGTGCAACGGCTATATTTACCCAGACGGCAATAGCAGAAACAATAACTGGGCAATCAGGCAATGTGCGGGCAGAAATATCTTACGAAAAACCAGAGGAATATCAGTATAAAAATATCCGCTTGAAAATTATCCGGGCGGGTAAAACTGTTTTGGATCAAAAACTGCCGCAAGAAGATGAATATGACAGACCTGTGGGGAATATATCTGGACAAGAAAACAACTTACCAGTGCGAGACTTGGACGGTAACAAAGAACCAGAAATAATTGCCGATTTCTTTACAGGTGGAGCGCACTGTTGTACTTATTCATTGATTTATCGTTACGACAGCAAATCTCAAAAGTATATTAAGATTCGTCATGAATGGGGCAATGGTGGCTATCAACTCAAAGATTTAGACAAAGATGGATTACCAGAGTTTGACAGTCGAGACGATCGCTTTGCCTACGCTTTTACAGCTTATGCTGCTTCTGCCTACCCCCTGCAAATTTGGCGTTATCGCCAAGGTAAAATGGTCGATGTGACTCGTAGCTATCCCAAATTAATCTCCAATCATGCCTCAGAGCTATGGCAAACTTATATCCAGGCACGGCAACAAGGCGATGATGGCAAGGGCTTTTTAGCAGCTTATCTGGCAGATAAATATCTGTTGAATCAAGGACAGGATGGATGGGGGCGAGTGCAACAAGCTTATAAAAAAAGCGATCGCACCAAATTCTTTGCCGATTTACGAAAGTTTTTGCGCGAAACTGGCTACATCAAATAAATTAGCAGTGAGCAATTAATTCCTAACTCCTAACTCCTAATTAATTAAGTTTTCGGCGTGCTGCTGCTAAAATTAGACGTTGTTCAGCACGAGCGATCGCTTGATATGTTCGCTCGACTGCTTCCGGTTCAACAGAAATGGAAGTTATACCCCATTCCACTAACTTATCGATGATTTCTGGATAGAGAGCTGGTGCTTGACCGCAGATTGAACAAGGTATATCGGCACTTTGAGCCATTTGGATCAGTTGAGCGATCGCACTCATAACTGCTGGATGACGTTCATTAAATACTTTTGCTAGCTGTCCTTGTTCTCGATCCACTCCTAGCAATAATTGGGTCAGGTCATTTGTACCAATAGAAATTCCGGCCACACCTGCTTTTACATATTCTGGTAATAAAAACAAGACACTTGGCACTTCTGCCATCATCCACAATTGAAACTGCGCCACTTCGGTTAAAAAAGCTTGCTCAACTTTGCGACGGCAAAAAATAAATTCTTCTACAGTCCGCACAAAGGGTAACAGTAGGTTTACATTGGTGTAACCAGCTTGTTGTACGCTTGCCAAAGCTTTCAATTCTAGGTCAAAGACTGCGGGATTTCGTAAATAGCTAAAGGTGCCGCGTTCACCTAACATCGATTGTGGCGAAGATTCTAAACTATCACTCAATGATGGTAAATCTTGCGATCGCCAATCTAAAGAACGATAAAAAACTGGTCTTGGGGCAAAGGCACGAGCAAATTGCATAATCTGCTCAGACCATAGCTCTAACAATTCTGCCTGACGCCCGCTTAAAATCCAACTATTAGGATGTTGCCCGTTCAATATATTTAGTACCATCAATTCGGAACGTAACAATCCCACTCCATCCACAGGCAGGTTTTGCACTTGTTCTATTAAAGCAGACTGACTCAAGTTAACCAGCAATTGGGTAGCAATCATAGGTAGATGAGACGTAACAGCAGAATGAGGCGCTTTCGAGTTGGGGCGATCGGAGGTAAGAAGATTTTCTTCTCTTCCTTTGTCCATCTCTTCCTTTGAGTCTGCTTTGATGCGATAAACTTCTCCTCTGTCGCCATCAAGCAGCAATCGTTCGCCAGTTTGGATTAAAGTTGTGGCAGATGTTGCGTTTACTACTGCTGTGATACCTAATTCTCTAGCTAGAATTGCCGCGTGACTGGTTAATCCCCCTTGTTCAGTGATAATACCACCAACTTGTTGCAATAATGGCAACCAATCAGGTGTAATCGTTGGAACTACTAAAATTACTCCCTTCGGTAGTTGTTCGGGTTTCTGTTGCGGATTAGTAATTACTAGGGCAGTGGCTACAACCCGTCCTCCGGCTGCTCCTAGTCCCCGAATCAAGTGTGAGTGGGGAATCATAGATTGCGAAGGATTAACTTGTGTGATGTAGAGCTTACCAGATGTAGTTTGCCCAGCGAGAGTCCATTTAATGGTAAAAGTTTTACCTAGTTCACTTACCAGTTGAGTTCCCAGAGTAATTATTTGTTGTAAGTATTCTTCTTGTAAAGAGTACTGTTTTTGTTGGGCTTGTGGAATTAAATAAGTAATCAGACAGGTGCGATCTGGTGTTAACCCTGAGTTCGGCACGAGTCGCAAAAAAATTTTAGATGCTGCATCATCAACACCATAAGCCAGCATTTTATTGCCCAGTTGTTGCTCAAGTACAGCCCCAGTTTCTGGTTGAATGTAGTAAACATCTGGCTGTATTTCGCCAAGAGCGATCGCAATTCCTAATCCCAAAGTAGCTTCAATTTCCCACCCAGAGGTATTGGTTGTGAGCGAGCCACTGGCGATCGCATTTTCAACAGGTTGCACCAAAACTGCGAGATTAATTTGTTGCAGATTAATTCCTGAGTGCTGCCAATATAATAGACTCCGGGCCCGAAATATTTGACTCCAGGTTCGTTTTAGAGCCAAAGCGATCGCTTCCGGTTCGCACTGGCAAAATACTGACTCCAGTAAACCCGATATATTGTTGTTTATACCTGGAGTAGCAGTTGATACTGTCAAAGAAGGTCGAAGAATTAAACAGCTAGTTTGCCATTCTCTAGCGGCTTGAAAAATTGTACTTACCCACTCCTGGGTTACAGTCGCAGTCAGAATTTCTTGGCGCAAGCGACTAGCAACCTGCTGAAGTTGCCGCCAATTAGTGACATCCAGGTGTAGCGAAGAATAGGGTAAGTCAGCTATTAATGATTCTGAACTATTGAGATTTTCGAGAAATTGCCGCAAAATTTCTGCCGAAACCACAAAACCAGGTATCACCGGATAGCCACGCTGGATAATTTTGCTCAAGTAAAAGGCTTTGTCACCTACTTTGGCACGGTCTTGTAGTTTAATTTGATCTAGCCAGTAGAGTTTATTCACTCAATTTGTTAGTTGTCTATTTGTAGCCACAGCCATTTCTTTTTGGTATGTTATCAGGTTAATCCACTGACTTCTGAATAAAAAGTACTCAGGACTTACAGCAGTTTTCTTTTGGATAAATTACAAAGTTACGGGTTTTGAAGCAGGATAGAGGAGAATTCAGAATTAAGGAGTCAGAAGTAAAACAGGCTTGATAGCTGGCTTTGAGACGAATCGTTGTGTACTTCAGTAATTTGAAATACGCTGTATAGCTGATTTGCTCTACTTATACATACCCTTATCATATTTAATTGTTCAGTGTATAGGTTAATCTAACAATTTAAGGTATAATTCTCTAGCTAAGTCATTTTAAATAGCCAAAAAACTATTTAATAAACTTAAAATTCATCTAGTTTGCCCAAATTACGATCGTTGCCACAATCTAATAATGCAAATCTCCATTCATTGACCAGAACAATATCTTATTGAAAAATAATCCTAATAATGGAAAATATTAATTCTCAGTTTCAAAACCATTACTGAATTGATAGAATCCAAATATGAGATAGGTTATTGCACTATACCCATTGGATTAAACTCCATTAATAAAACATTAGAATAGTTTTGGACTTTTTTAGAAAAATATTACAATTTAACTTAGAATATAAAATTCTCCATATCAGACTAAACATTGTCAAACACTTACTACCTTGCAACTGATGATTGGCTGAATATCAGCTTCCGACTATGTATTGCATTGCTTATTGGAGCAATCATCGGCTTAGAACGTCAAATTAGACGCAAACCAGCTGGTTTAAGAACTCATATACTGGTGAGTTTAGGTTCAGCCTTATTTACTTTAATAATCATGCAAACAGGAGGACTGCAATCTAGTCCTGATGCACTTAGCCGTGTGATTCAAGGGATTGCAGCTGGTGTAGGATTTCTCGGTGCTGGAGAAATTGTGCGTCAATCTTCCCAAGAGTCACAGCAACTTGAAATTCACGGACTCACCTCAGCAGCTGCTATTTGGGTTTCTTCTGCATTGGGAATTACTGCTGGCTGTGGTTTATGGCAGTTAGGATTAATCGGCGCTATGCTGACTTTTTTAGTTCTCAACGTTTTTAAAAGGTTTGAAAAACGAAATCAATAATTAGCTATCTATTATTTTTAATAAAAAATATGCTTAAGAAATATAGAGTTATTGAGCTTCCTAATTTACCTTTATCTGAAAATATGAATAAGGGAATACCAGATAATCATACGAATTACAAATTACTATAAATATGATTTTTAGAATTATTGATGTTGCATTATTTCTCCTGCCTTCACAAGAAGGATTTGTGAAGATTTCAACCATTGGGAATCAAAAGAACCCAAATGAGTAGTAGTAATCAAGGTTTGAAAGCGGTCTTGAATGGCATCAAGCAATTGATTTTGGCGGGATAAATCTAGTTCGGCAAGAACATCATCTAGTAATAGTAATGGTGGCTCTTTGACGACTTCTTCAATTAATTGTAATTCGGCTAATTTTAAAGCTAAAACCAGCGTTCGTTGCTGACCTTGAGAACCGTATTGACGAGCGGGTGTCTGGTTAATCGTTAATTCTATTTCATCTCGATGGGGGCCGACAAGAGTCGTGCCTTGGTGCATTTCAGCTACAGATCGCTGCTGAATTTTTGCTAAAAAAGCTTGCTGCACTTCTTCTGGTTGGTTATCCTCTAAAGGAATATTCGGCACGTACTTGATTTGGAGAACTTCTGTACTGCCGCTGATACTGCCGTGCCAAGTGGTAGCAATGGGGGCTAATCTTTGGATAGCGCGATCGCGTCGTCTAATTACCCTAGTTCCTGTAGTAGCTAACTGTGCATCCCACAGCGCTAGTTCTGATTGTAAAGACGTTGCATCCAACGTCTCTACATGGCGTTTTAAAAAGGCATTGCGCTGGCGTAACACATGGTTATACTGCTGCAAAATGTGAGCATAAACTGGTTCGAGTTGAATTAATAGTGTATCTAACCAGTTGCGGCGACCTTCCGGGCCGCCGCGTACTAAGTCTAAATCCAAGCTGGAAAATTGGACTGCATTGAGAACGCCAAGAAAATCCATTTGACGGCGGATAGATTCGCCATTGAGAGCAACGCTACGGCGACCATTGCGGCGCAAGGTCAAGGTCAGGTCGCTAACACCTGTTTGTCGCTCAAGGGTGGCATTAATTTGGGCTATGGCTTCTCCTTCTTGAACTAAATCGCGATCGCGGGTTATGCGGTGCGATCGCAATGTCGCCAGCAACTCCACCGCCTCCAACAAATTCGACTTTCCCTGAGCGTTATTACCTACCAAAATTGTTTTGGCAGCAGTAAACTCAACCTTTTGGTCTTGATAATTGCGAAATTGTCGGAGGTTTAGAGTTTTTAGGTACATAAGTTCAATTTTGGATTTTAAATTTTAGATTTTGGATTGAAGATAAATCTAAAATCTAAAATCTAAAATCTAAAATTTCTTTTTCAAACGGCCTTCTTGCCCATAATCCGCAAGAATATCTTCTCCGCTTCAATCCACACGAACATTAAGGCGCTGAAGCCAATACAGACCCCCAATTCTTGCATATTCAGGTAATGAGTACCAAAGAAATCTCGCAGGGGTGGGACATAAACTAGCATCAACTGCAAAATCGTGGTGACGATAACAGCCGCTAGTACAAAGATATTTGAGAAGGGATTCATCTCAATGGTCAGTCGGTTGTTGGAGCGAATGGCGATCGCATGACCCATTTGGGCAATACACAAGCTGGTAAATACCATTGTTTTCCAAGTATCGCGATCGCCTTGATAGCCTGGGGCATGACTATGTTGATAAGCCCACCACATTAAGGCAATGCTGATAATGGCAAAGATGATGCCAATGCGAATCATATAAGAACCCAATCCCCTAGCGAAAATGCTTTCACGGGGACTAAAAGGCGGACGTTGCATCACATCCGGTTCTGGAGGTTCCACAGCTAATGCTAAGGCTGGTAAACCATCTGTCACCAAGTTCATCCACAAAATTTGTAAGGGAGTTAGGGGAACGCCTCCCAAGCCGATTAAGGGTGCGGCTGCAATTGTGAGAACTTCACCAATGTTACTGCCCAAGATGTATTTAATAAAGCGGCGGATGTTGGTATAAACAACTCTGCCTTCCTTGGTGGCGCTGACAATGGTGGCGAAGTTATCATCAAGTAACACCATGTCACTCGCTTCTTTACTGACATCAGTGCCAGTAATGCCCATTGCAATACCGATGTCGGCTTGTTTGAGGGCTGGGGCATCGTTGACACCATCACCTGTCATCGCTACAAATCGACCCCGGCGTTGCAGTGCTTGGACAATTCGCAGTTTGTGTTCAGGGGAAACTCTGGCATAGATGCTTACCAAGTCAACGTTTTGCTCTAATTCCTGGTCAGTCATCCGTTGCAATTCTTGACCTGTAAGTACCCTATCGCCTTCTTGGGCAATTCCTAAATCGGTGGCGATCGCTCGTGCTGTTAATTGGTGGTCGCCAGTAATCATCACTGGGCGAATACCTGCTTCTCGACACTCTTGCACGGCTGCTCTGACTTCTGGGCGTGGCGCATCTAGCATTCCCACCAATCCCAGCCATACTAAGCCTTGTTCGGATGTCTCGCTTGAACTTTCTGGGGGAATTTCTGCCAGGGGTTTGTAGGCAAAACCTAGCACCCGGAGACCTTTACTCGCCATCAGGTCATTTTCTGCCAAAATTTTCTGGCGTTGTGCTTCGGTTACAGTACCCGTGTCATTACCCAAATGAATCTGAGTGCAACGTGCCAAGATTAATTCTGGAGAACCTTTGGTAAACATTAAATAAGGTTCCGATTGCAGAAAACCGGCGATCGCTGGGTCAACACCTCTCGAAAATGCTTCACCTGTGGCGACTCTCTCCACCTGAGCGATCGCGCTCATCCGCTTTCGTTCTGAGGAAAAGGGAAACTCCGCTACGCGAGGTAACTTACTGTTCCACTGGTCTTTTTCAATTCCCGCTTTTCCCGCCAGGGTGAGTAATGCCCCCTCTGTCGGATCTCCCAAAATTGCCCATTCACCTTGTTCTTTTTGCAATACGGAGTCATTACAAATAGCACAGGCGACTGATAACGCGGAAATTTCTGGAGATTCCTCTAAGGAAATTTTTTGACCGTTTAACTGGAAGTCCCCTGTGGGAGCATAACCTTCGCCGGTGACGCGAAAAGTTTTGTTATTGGTGGAAATCGATTGCACCACCATTTTATTTTGAGTCAGGGTGCCAGTTTTATCAGAACAGATGGTAGTTACAGAACCCAACGTTTCCACTGCTGGCAATTTGCGAATCAAGGCATTTTGGCGCACCATTCGCTGGGTTCCCAGTGCCAAGGTGACGGTAATTACAGCTGGTAAACCTTCTGGCACTACAGCAACCGCCATACTCAAGGAAACTTCTAAGAGTTCTTGAATATTTTTAAAACCTCCGTCCCTGATCACACCGCCAACGACGACGATCGCTACCAGAATTAAAGAACCTGTAACTAGGACATTACCCAGTTGAGTCATTCGCTGCTGTAAAGGCGTAGGTTCACTTTCCACCGCCTGCAACATGGTGGCAATTTTGCCTAGTTCTGTAGTCATGCCGGTGTTAGTCACCAGAACCTTGGCACGTCCTTGGACTACTTCAGTTCCTTGATACACGACATTGAGGCGATCGCCTAATGATGTTTCCTCCGGCAATTTTAGTGATGCCTGTTTATTCACCGCCTCGGCTTCACCAGTTAATGCCGACTCACGCACTTGTAAATTAGACTGTTCGATCAAGCGTCCATCTGCGGCTATCTGCATCCCAGCTTCCAGCAGCATGACATCCCCTGGAACTAGTTCCTTGGCTGCTATCTCCACCAGTCTGGTGTCACGGATGACGCGCACTAAGGGAGAGGTCATTTTTTTCAAGGCTGCCAAGGCTTTTTCAGCGCGGCTTTCTTGGACGTAGCCAAGTATGCCATTGAGGATAACAATTGCTAAGATAGCGATCGTATCTTTAAATGGCACTTCACCAGGCTTCAAACTGCCCGATCGCAAAGCCATTAGGTCTAAAAACCCAGAAATCAAAGCCACGCCAATCAGCATCAACAACATAATGTTCTTGAACTGATCCAGCAGAATTTCCCAAGCACTACGGCCCGCAGTTTCTTCAAGTTCGTTGGGGCCGTATTTTTGCAATCTCTGTTGAGTTTCTTGGGGTGTTAAGCCGCTGTCTGCATTACTATCAAGCAGGTCTAGCGCTTTATCAACTTCTAAACTATGCCAAACGGCGGCACCTTCAGGCAGAGAATTAGCAGACATCGTGTAGGTCACAGCAAATGGTTACAAAATTCGATCATAATTTAGTGATGGCAGGAATTCCATCTTTTAAAGTTACATTAAGGCGCTCGCCCAGTTGTATGAGTGTATCTGTAATTCTTAATATTTGTAAATTCCTCCTATTTTCAGATAGTATTATTTCTCACGAAAGAGTTTTTCGGAACACATTGTACCGATAATTATTAGTACCTCGCTGTAAACGTGGCGATCGAGAACCATTAATTGATGTACTTGGGTTCGAGCAACGCCCATTGTGGGTAGTCTTTTAACTCAGCACTCTTCATCCGCCCCAATCGGGGGAACCATTGCTCGACTGGGATTTTTCCATCTCAAGCAATTGGTGTTACCACGCTAAAACCGTTGAGTCATGTTTCCTCCCCTACCTAAAGGTGAGGGTTTTTTACACTTACCATAAGGTTTTATGAGTTTTGCACTCCCCACTTTGACCGTTAGCCAGATGTTTGGGCAAAGAACAATTCGGCCGCTTACTGCTGCTACCCTGTGTGGCATTACTTTCATTAAAGATAGACTGATTGCCATTGACAGTATTAAAGGGCATCTACTAGAAATCGATCCCACCTCTGACAACAGCAAAATTCTCAATCCCCATCAAGTTGAAGAATTTACCGATGTCACTGGTCTAGCGGTGTGGGACGATACGCTGTGGGTAAGCCGAGAAAATAGTGTTTATTTGTGCAAGCTGAATGCTTTGGATCTGGAACATTTTGTAACATTGCCTTATGCAGCTGATGGCGTTGCTGTTTGGGAAACAACAGTTTATGTAAGTTGCCAAAGGCTGGGCTACATTCTGGTTTTTGACCGCCAAACCCGAAAAGAGATTACTAAATTTTATGCCCCTGGAGTTGGGATAGAGAATTTGGCAGTCAACCAAGAAATGCTATGGATTTGCGATCGCACCGAACAATCAGTTTACGCGATGGACAGAGCCACAGGAGAGTTGCAATTCAGCGTCCTGACACCCTTTGAATGTCCTACGGGCATAGCGCTCCATAAAAATGACGAAACAGGCAAAGAAAGTATTTACGTCGCCTACGCCTCAGAGGAGCCTTATATCCGGGATAACCCCAATGCCGATCCGAGTCATGAGCTAACATTCCGCGATCGCACTTTTATTCACCCTTTGTATTATCATTACGATCCAGATAAGCGTTACGCCCTCTCTAATGGCTATCTGATTGAAATGTCCTACGCTGAGGAAATTGCACCCTTAGACGAGGTTTATTTACCCGATGTCGAATGGCGCATCGCCTTACCATCCGAAACTGAGCGTCAAAAGGTCAAACACGTTGAAGCCATTGGTATACCCTTCACCGAAGAAGTAGTACAGGGGCAACGCGTAGCAGTCTTTAAATTTGATTCTCTTGCCCCAGGAGAACGGCATATATTTGGCTGGAAAGCACTTTTGGAAGTTCGCGGCATCAAGTATCGCATTACACCTAGAGATGTAGAGAATATACCTAAATTATCTTCAGAATTAGAAACACGCTACCTAGTGGACGACGACGATTTAGCAATGGATACTACAATTGTTCGCCGTGCCGCCAGAGAAGCGATTGGTTCTGAAACCAATGTGCTGCGCAAAATGCACAGCATCCGCAACTACGTTTATGATGAGTTATCCTACGGTATTAAACCTTACATTGACACGCCAGATACAGTTTTAGAGCGGGGTGTTGGTTCTTGTGGTGAATATGTCGGCGTTTTACTTGCTTTATCCCGTTTAAATGGCATTCCCTGCCGTACCGTAGGCAGGTACAAATGTCCTCCCCATAGTGACTTCGTAGGAGTACCGCTACAACCTGATTTTAATCATGTTTGGCTAGAATTCTACGTCCCCAATTTTGGCTGGTTGCCAATGGAATCAAATCCTGATGATATCGGTGAAGGTGGCCCTTATCCAACGCGATTTTTTATGGGCTTATGCTGGTATCACATTGAAATTGGCAAAGGCATCACCTTTGAAACTGTGACAAGCAAAGGTGAACGGCTAACCAAAGAAGATATCCCCATTGGCGATTTAGCGATTAATCATATCCGGTTCACAATTCTTAAAGAATTACCGGACTTTTGAATTCGAGAAAGACTACGAGAAAGTGAGTAGGGTGTGTTATGCCGTAGGCTAACGCACCTTAAAACTCTCTGTTTAACCGCAAATTTCGTCTACTTCTAAACTCTTATTCCTATTCAAGTATTCTTCAAACAATTCAAAAAATTTCTGTAGTGCCTCATGCTCGTCTACAGAATAGAAAAGAATTATTTTAGACCATGACTGACCTGACTTAATTCCATATTTTTCTTCAACCCATGATTGAAAACCTTCAAATTCCCTTTCTGGCTCAGTTGGGGGTACGCCAACTTCTCTTCGAGCCAGACTATATCCTCGCAGAAGCATATCAAGTCTAGTAATTGAATTTCTGCCTAAAAACATTCCTGGTCTTTTCTTTATATTACTTGGAATCTCGTTGTAAATATCAAACCGAGGAAACCTCATATCCTCACTAAGCCTTGAAATGCCTTCAATTTCTTGAATTTTTGAATTATTTTTCTGCTTTAAGAACTGCTCAAATTCTTCAAAAAATCTATTAAAAGCCGCTCGTTCACTTCCACAGCAAGAGAGAATTATCCCAGCCCAAGACCGACTCACATTAGTTTTTGCTCTTTCTTGTATCCACTCTTGAAACCCTTCCATTCCACAAGAGCCTATTGTAGTAAATCCTAGTTCAATTAGACTATCTATATACCCATTTAAGAATGAATGAAGACAAGTAATTGATGGCTTGTCTATGTAGATAACTGGATTTTCTTTAATCTTTTGGAGAAGTGTAGAAAGATTCATCATATTGATTACTCCAATTTAATTTAAGGGCTAGAGTGTATTATGCTGTAAGCTAATGCACTTTAATAATTTCTGCTTAACCACTATTTTTGTCTATTTCTAAACTCTTATTCCTATTCAAGTATTCTTCAAACAACTCAAAAAATTTCTGTAGTGCCTCATGCTCGTCTACAGAATAGAAAAGAATTATTTTAGACCATGACTGACCTGAGTTAATTCTATATTTTTCTTCAATCCATGATTGAAAACCTTCAAATTCACTTTCTGGCTCAGTTGGAGCTACACCAACTTCTCTTCGAGCCAGACTATATCCTCGCAAACGCATATCTAGTTCAGTGATTGGACTAGCTCCAAAATACATTCCTGGTCTTTTCTTTATAGCACCTAGAATCTCCTTGTAAATATCAAACCGAGGAAACCTCATATCCTCACTAAGCCTTGAAATTCCTTCACTATTTTGACTTTTTGAATCATCTTTCTGCTTTAAGAACTGTTCAAATTCTTCAAAAAACCTATTAAAAGCAGCTCGTTCACTTCCAGAATAAGAGAGAATTATCCCAGCCCAAGATTGAGTCAGATTAGTTTTTGCTATTTCTTGTATCCACTCTTGAAACCCTTCCATTCCACAAGAGTCTATTGTAGTAAATCCTAGTGTGATTAGACCATCTATATACCCAGTTAAGAATGAATCAAGACAAGTAATTGATGGCTTGTCTATGTAGATAACTGGATTTTCTTTAATCTTTTGGAGAAGCGTATAAAGCTTATTCATGCCAGCAACCTCTAATTTGATGAAGATTTATTAATTGAACAGCCACATTGCGCTTTTATTGAAGTCAATCTTTCTTATCATGAGGGGATGAATTATCTGGCGGTATATCAGCACGAACCACATCGCTAATCCATTCTCCCTCAATATTATTGTTAGAATATTTTGCATAATCATCCCATGTCATGGTGTCGCCAGTTGAGTATTCATAAACGACTCCACGAGTTTGATTATTACCATCTCCATCATTTAAATGAATCCAGGTTACATAATCACCAGATGGAGGATAACCACCACCAAATTCAATACCTGGAGGTTGAGCTAAACTTCTAATTGCCCCTGGCGCAGGTCGCCAACTCCGAAAGTGATGAGTTACAAATTTGTCAGGAGAACCAGACTTTCTGTAATGTACTGTTTGATGAAATTTGTAATTATAAAGAACTGAAGATTGACCTTGTGGGCCACAAACTAAATTAAGTGGATAAAAAGAACAATATCTCTCCTGAGCTTTATTTTGAACCTGCTCATTTTGAGTTTTAGTTGTGCTAATTGTAGCCTTAGCAGTAGGAGCTAATTCCGAGCCAGCAGCAGCACATTCAGGTTGAACAGCACAAGCGTCTAGAGACGACAGCAATGCATAAACAGGTTGAGATAAAATCCCTTTAAAAATGATAAGTAAAAGAAATGTTGAAATTCCTACTAATCTAAATACGGATTTATTTGTGGTTAATCGCACTAATCCTAACTCCTTACAATCAAAGATAAAAATCGATGTATTTGACATCTAGGTTGTCTGATAGGAGAAGAAAATCAGTCCAGTAAAAATACGAGTATTTAGTAGATTGTTTTGAAAATTGAACTAAGGTAAATAAGTAAATTAATTAGGGATTTCCAAGAAATAAATTATCCAATCTTATGGGGTGGGCATCTTGCCCGCCTTTGACTTTGACTGTGGGCGGGCGAGACGCCCACCCCACAATCTAATAGTTGTATATATTTTTATTTGGGAGTCCCTTAGCTATTAACTCTTACACTTCTTAAACTAGGTAATGGATATGATTGATGCTGCTTAAAATCGGCAAACTCACAGATAGAGTTAAATGGGCAAAAGCGACAGTGAGAACCAGGATTAGGAGGGAATATTTTACTAAAATTAGTTGTTTCTTCCTGATATTTTTGCAAATCGTGCTGGTGCTTGTGGGCAATATTCGCCAACTCAAATTTTAAGGATTCTAATTCACTACTATTAATACTAATTAACTCTGACTTTTTACATATTTCTAAATTATAAAATGATGCAACAGCTTCTTGCCCAGGGTAAAGATAACGAGCAGCTAATAAGTAAACTAATGCCTGTCGTTTGTCAAAAGCGGACTTACCAGTTTTGAAATCCAAAATATGTATAGTGCTATCAGATTCAATAAAAACGCAGTCCATAGCCGCGTATAAGCGAAAGCAATAATCTTCTTGTTCAACTACTATCGGTTTCGGAAAGCCTTCATCACCCGGTGTTAATTGGATAATATCTTTATCCAAAAGCAACGGCGAATCGTGATATTTTTGCAAAATTTGCAGTACGCGTTGCTGGACTTGAACGCTTGAGTTGCCTAATTTAAGTAGCTGGGCAACTCTTTCTACACCATCTGCTTGCTTCAACAGATGCCTGTGATGATGAAACTCATAAACGCCTTTTTGAGCCAGTATGCCAATACGCTGGGGCGCAGTGGCTTGCATTAAAAGGGCTTTGACTTGTGGTTCGTGTTGCCGTGCTTTGATAAACCCCCGTCTCATCTGGCAATGCCAGCGTTCTTGCCCAGTCGCTGGGGCAACTAGAGACCAAAGGTGATAACTGGCAAAAGGTCGATCGGGGGTTGACATTGCTCAGAAACAGTGAGAGAAAATACGGTGGGGAGAAGTTTAAGCTAAGGCTTGCTTAGAAAAGAACTTCGGAGGATACTTGCTGCTACACACGCTTTGCGGGAAGCTTTTATAGTACTGATAATGTACCGGAGCAAGTGGCAAAAATGTCTAGCAAGATAAAATTTGGTACCGATGGATGGCGAGGGATTATTGCCGATGACTTTACTTTCCCCAATGTGAGAAAAGTAACAAGGGCAATCGCCACTTACTTAGAAACAGCCTATACAAAAGATAGACCAGTACTTATTGCCTACGATACTCGCTTTTTAGCTGACCAGTTTGCCCAAACAGCGGCCCAAGTATTAGCAGACTTGGGTTGGACTGTAAAAATTACCGATCGGGATTGCCCTACACCAGTAATTGCCTACAATGCCCGTCACCTAAATTCCGCTGGGGCGTTAATGTTTACTGCTAGCCATAATCCAGCACCTTACTGTGGAATTAAATATATACCCGATTATGCTGGGCCTGCCACTCCAGAGATTACTGATACTATTGTGGCAAATATAGAAGGCGCATCGGATGAGTTGCCTGGGAGCAACCCATCAGGTTCAATTTCAATTTTCGATCCGAAACCAGATTACCTGCAATTTATCTACACTCTACTTGATGTAGAAAAAATCAGAAGCGCTAATTTAAAGGTAAAGTACGATGCTTTGTATTCTACCTCTCGCGGTTATTTAGATGAAGTTTTGCAACATAGTGGCGTTCAATTAGAAAGTTTCCACGATTGGAGAGATGTTTTATTTGGCGGTGGAATGCCTGAACCCAAAGGAGAACAATTAGTTGAGTTAGTGGAAGCAGTAGTTCGAGATCGAGCTGATTTGGGCTTGGCGACGGATGGAGATAGCGATCGCTTTGGTATCGTTGATGAACAAGGAAACGTCCTTACTCCGAATACTGTGCTGCTACTTTTAGCACGTCATTTAATCAAAAACAAAGGTAAAACCGGCGCCATAGTCCGTACTGTTGCTACAACCCACCTGCTGGATAATTTCGCTGCTAAAAATGGGCTGCAAATTTACGAAACAGCAGTTGGTTTTAAATACATCGGCGAAAAAATGCGGGAAACTGCCGTTTTAATTGGTGGAGAAGAATCAGGTGGTTTGAGTGTTATTGGGCATATTCCCGAAAAAGATGGGGTATTAGCCGATATGCTGGTGGCAGAAGCGATCGCCTATGAAGGCAAACCGCTAAGTCAACTTGTTAAAGAAGCGATCGCTGAAGCCGATGGCCCACTTTACAACAACCGCCTAGACTTGCACCTCACAGAAGCCCACAAAACCGCCGTCATCGACTCCTTTACTAAAAATCCACCTACAGAAGTAGCTGGCATTAAAGTCAAGGAAGTGGGGCGTAAAGACGGTATTAAGCTGTATTTAGAAGAAGGTAGCTGGGTTTTACTGCGTCCTTCCGGTACAGAACCACTGGTACGCGTCTACCTAGAAACCAACACTCCCGAAAAACTCACCCAAATCGCCCAAGAGTTAGAGAGTGCCATTGCTAAACTAGAGGCAGTAGCAGTTTAATTTGTCAGAGTTAGGAATTAAAAGTTAAGAGTTATGAATTAGGAGTTAAGAGTTGTAAATTAACAATTCTTAACTCCTCATTTTTAATTTCGAGCAAAATATAACTCCTAACTCCTCATTTAGATCAAAGTATGAAAATCGCGCCTTTTTTGACATCTCTAGTTGTAGCGGTTTGGGTAATTGCGATCGCAATTATTTCAGTCCAAAATGCTACACCCGTATCGTTAAAATTCTTAACATTCCAATCGATTCAGATACCAATGGGTTTAGTGCTAGCTTTTAGTGCCGTTATCGGGTTAATTGGCATGGCGCTGCTGCAACCTCTGTGGGGACTTGCTGGTATTAGGCAGAGTAATTCTCGATTGGAAGACGATGCGGAATTTTTTGTTGACGATGAAGATTTTTGAGGTTTGAAGCTTAGTGCAGTATCAAAACATTATTACAATCGAACCAGGAAAACGAGGTGGTAAGCCTTGTATTCGAGGAATGCGAATTACTGTATACGATGTTTTATCTTATCTTGCCTCTGGGATGACCTACGAGGAAGTGCTTGATGACTTTCCTTATTTGACACAAGAGGATATTTTGGCTTGCCTAAGCTATGCGGCTGATCGAGAACGGCTATGAGTGCAACTTATAAAGCAGATTTTAACTTGTGGATTGAACAGACAGCCCAACTATTGCGATCGCATCACTGGCATGAGGTTGATGTAGAACATCTGATTGAAGAGGTTGAAGGCTTGGGCAAAAGTGAACGACGGGGTATTGCTAGTCAACTAACTCGCTTACTTTTGCATTTGCTTAAATGGCAATATCAACCCCAGCGTCGCTCAGATAGTTGGCTCGATTCGATCACCGATTCTCGCACCCAAATTGAGTTAGCGATAGAAGATAGCCCTAGTCTTAAGAGCTATCCTACAGAGCAGCTTGAGGAAAGTTATCAAAGGGCACGTCACCAAGCAGCCAAGCAAACGGGGATAGTTGTATCCGTGTTTCCAGAAGAGTGCCCATATTCTGTAGAGTTAGTGTTAGATGAAAACTGGCTACCGGAAGTAAGCGATATTTAATAACTGTAATTCTGACTGTGTGGGATGAAGCGCATTACGCAGCCATTTAATATACATTGGTGAGTTTTGTAAAAGTCGCTTTTACTTCTTCATCATCGGCAAAATCTCCAGCATCCGCTTCAGCAATCCCCTTTTGAATTTCCTCAGTTTGCCACTGATACATCTCTAGATAAGTGGCTACCGCTTCATTAAGTATGTAGCTGCGATCGCAATTCATTGCAACTGCGCTCGCATCAAGTGCAGCTTTGCGATCGCTATCTATCCGAAACGTAATTTTTTCTTTGCTCATTATCTTATGAAAGTTGTCTTGCATAGTCTTAATATTGCAATATAAAATAATAGCTATCACTATTTTCTCAGTTTAAAATTCCACATCCACATCGTTAAAATCCTTAATATTCCAATCGATTCAGATATCAATGGGTTTAGTACTAGCTTTTAGTTTAGAAATAAGTTATTACTGAGATTATTGACAACCACATTATTATTGGATATTTTTGTCTATGGTATCTCTATATCTTGCAGCAGATGGTGACGACGTTGGCCGAAAAATAGAGTTTTTTATCGTCACAGATCAAATGGAGCTATTATCAAATTTTTCTCATAACTTCCAATCATCTATGTTATGGTTGGCAGAAGCTCTATCAGATGAATTTAATGCACAAATAATATTTAATGGTGGAGATAGCTTACTTGCAAGGTTACAATCTGATACAATATCGGTGAGTAGATTAGAAAGTTTAAGAATCGAGTTTACTAGCTTTTCAAAGGCTACATTATCCTTTGGAATTGGTGATAATTCACGTCAAGCTTATTTTGCACTGAAATTAGCTAAAGCTACTGGGAAAGATCGAATTGAAATATTTCAGGAATATACAAGTGGCGAAACAACTACTCCTTATCATTCAAAGCGATAATCCGGGACTTTACGTCAATATCTTAACGCACTGTATTCAAGTCAGGGGTGTTCGAGATGTTTACTTTGGAGTCAACGAAGGAGCTGTAGGTAAACTTTCAGAAGTCAAAGATCAAATTAGAAGAATAAGGGATAAATTTGAAGAACTTTTAACCGATCATAATGAATATCAAATTGCATATAATTCAATGTTATCTTTAGCTTCTATAGAAGAAAGAATTATAAAAATTTTATTTGTAAATCCAGAAGTTTCAATCAAAAACATAAAGAAAAATTTTCCTGATTTAAATAATTTAATTGTTGATATTTCTGGATGTAATAAAAAAGTTTCTAGTGATATCATATCATCTTATATATCAAGTGGAATACAACATGTTTGTTGTTTTGAACTTGATGATAGAGTTTACTCGAAAGAGTGGCGTACAAAAGGTTTGAGTAAAATGTATCATGATATACATCAAGATATAATTTGCTACGAATATATTGACTTTTCTGAATCTGGCACAACAATAAAAAGTTTTAATCGTATGCGTTCGCAAGGAAAAGTTATAAAACTTCTACTTGTAGTTTCTATATTTCTTGGGGTTATGGTTTTTGTGTTAATTCAGCAACAGCAAAGCGTCTTAGCTCAGTACGCAGCCGTTACACTTGCACTGATAACTGGATTAGGTCTTTTTAACGATATTTTTGGTGTTGTTGATCGCTTAAAGTAATTCGATAATTATAATTGCTCGTTGTCATTATGATTGGATTAATTTAAAAAATCCAAAAAATTTATGTATTTTTATAAATTACACTACTTCTGCAATTGCCGTTATCTCTAATAAAAACCTCAATGCAATGGACAAGCGATCGCACTCAGCCAGACACTAGAATATTATTCGCAATCTTGTAGAGATGATTGGCGATGAAAATTAAAGCAATAGACAGGCTTGGATATCTTCGAGATCAAGATCGGGAAAATCCTCTAAAATCTCAGAAACACTGACATTCTCAGCCAGCATTTCTAAAATATCACTCACACGAATCCTCATGCCTCGAATACAAGGACGACCACCACACTGACCAGGAGTTTGAGTAATGCGAGTCAACAAATCAACCCTTGAGTTCATGCAAGTATTTTAATATCGGGTACTTTTATTTAACTCTAATTCTGCGATCGCAATTATCCCAGCCTAGCATCTCAGTGTAGCAATAGGGCGATCGGAATTATCCTAAGTTCACATAACAGCACCTAAGTTGGACAGTTTTGGGTTAGTTGTAGCTTCAGATAATCAATGAAATCCAGAATTTCTGTATCAGTGAGTTGTAAACGCGATCGTTTACCATATTTTTGCTGTAAATATTCCCTTCCCTGCTCTGGAGTCCAATTTAACTGGGCTAAATATGTGTCACTTTGAGCTATCAAAACTGCATGAATTTCTGATGACGTTGTATTAGCAGATATTTGGATTTCATCTTGATGTAAATTTTGAATACAATTAATTTTTAAACTTACTTTTTGTCCTAAAGCTTGCCAGTCAATTTCCCTGTGTCCATTCCAGCTAACACCTATAGAACGATAAGTGACTGGATTATAAATTGCACAAAATACAATTGTTCTCTCTCCAGGACTAACTGCGATCGTCAATGGATGATGCAATTGTTCAGAAGTCAACGCATCAAGTGAAAGCAACAAACTTTTAGAAAAGTAAGATTCACTTCCTGAGCGAATAACATAAGGTTTGTCTGCCAGAATATGCAAATCAGTTTTTTCTGCTTCTCCATGTGAAGTTTCGACTTTTTTATTAACTTCTATCCCTGTTATCACCCCAGTCAAGGCTCTCTCATAAATTGGGATTTGTCTTGTATCATCGGATAGCATATACCAGCAGTGATCCGATTCTTTGCTAACAAAAACATATTGAGGTTTTGGGACTGCTCCAAATCCTAATTTAACTTCCATATTTTTGATGAAGGTTTTGGTAAATATATTTATTGAGCAATCAATTATGACGATTTGTACCGTCAAGCTATTAGTTGCTTTACAGATATAATTCCCTACCCAGGAAGCTAATTAACATTAAGGCAGCAAAAAATACAAAATTTGGTGAATCTATAACAAAGTTTCGGGATCGACGACACCTAACGCATTTAATCTTTCAATTAACATTTTCACCTGCTGTTCTGCTTCCACTCGTCGCTGTTCTTCAAAAGCTGTACGTTCTTCGGCTTCCCTGATGCGTTCTTCTGGTGTCAGCAATCTTTGCCCTTCTTCGTCATACCAGTAGAGCCACTCTCGTACTATACCTTGATAAATTCCTCGTTCTCGTCCAATTCCTAAACCAATTTCTGGTAGCCAAACGGGATTTCCTGACATTAAGATATATTCCCCATCGACTAAGCGATACACTTCCAAAGGCGACTTTTTCCGCCGCAGGGGACTATACACAACGTAGTACAAAATTCCTAAATTTTTGGCATAAAATTCTTTCTTGATGCTATATTCTTCTCGATATATTTGAGAAACAACTTCTAGCGCTAAAATTGGCAGTTGCTTTTCTTCCCACAGCACATAACTTAGGCGTAAATCTTCATCAACGAAGCGTTTAACTCCTAAGCTGAGAAACCCATCAGGGACAATAGCTGGTTTGTCAGGGTGATAATAAATACCCATATCAACACCAAAGAACCAATCCCAGCGATCGCACCAAACTAAAGCCAGGATCGTTTTCAGCAAGCCGGGAATTAAATTTTGGAGTTCATTATCCACAGCAGTATCATCTGAGTCGGGTAATTCTTCGGAAGATGGCAAACAATGGAGTGGATTGTAGTTTAACATGAGCCGTTTTGCCAAATCTGATTCTAGGTAGATTGTACGTAATCTATTGATGTGTAATGTGCGATCGCAGCACAATAAAGAAAAACCATTTTTAGCGTAGACATCACCTGATGTTGCTTTTCTCAGTAGCAAAATACTTATAAGTGTAAAATCTTTACATCAAACTCGTGGTTTTTCGGTACTGATTCTCAGAGTGTCTAACTGACAATAGCAAAAAAGGGCGGAACTTTGTTCAACTAGAACATTCCAGAAGTCGCAGAGTATGCAATTTCATGGTGAATTTGGTAGCTGGGCTGATTACCTATATCTACCAGGAGAAAAAGTCTTCTCTCAACCTTGACTCAGAAAACGTGGCGTAGTTGGAAATTAGCTAATTTTCAGCCCAATTTTTGAGTTGTACCCAAGTATCAAATATGTCACCACAGATCCATTCACGAGTTTTAATCAAAAACTTCCTAACGGTTTTTTTGCCATTATCAGCGTTAGTTGGGGTTGTTATTGGGACTATCTATTATCAACAGGTACAAATCGAGCAAGTTATGCTCAAAACAAATGAACTCCGTAAGGTAGATTTACAAACTAAAGTCATCAGTGGAGACTTTCACTCGGTTGTTTCAGATTTGATGGTTATCTCTAAACAAAACGAGCTAGAAAGAATTTTAGACGGAGTGGATGGGCAACGACAGGCACTTTCTCAAGAATTCTTATTATTTTCTGGATATAAAAAACTCTACGACCAAATTCGCTTTTTGGATCGATCGGGTAAAGAAATTGTCAGAGTCAACTTTAACCAGGGTGAACCAGCGATTGTCCCCGAAGAAAAATTGCAAGTTCAAGCCAAGCGCTACTGGTTTAATGACACTTTGCGGCTAAACCAAGGACAAGTATTTGTTTCTCCCCTTGACCTGAATATCGAACGAGGTCAGGTTGAACAACCCTTGAAGCCAATGATTCGCTTTGGCACTCCCGTTTTCGATCGCCGTGGGCAGAAACGAGGCATTGTGGTGTTAAATTATTTCGGCGCAAAACTGCTGGACAATTTTAATCGAGCTTTCACTAGCGCCTCTAGCCAGGGAATGCTACTGAATGCCGATGGCTACTGGTTAAAAGGAGCGAAGCCTGAAGATGAATGGGGATTTATGTTTCCCGATCGCAAAAACCGCACTTTTGGCACAGCTTTTCCTCAAGCATGGCAGCAGATTTCTCAACAAGAATCGGGACAATTCCAAACTGCTGAGGGAATGTTCACTTTTACCACAGTTTACCCACTTGTCGAAGGGCAAAAATCTAGTACGGGAGCAGGACAAGCTTTTGCGCCAAGCCAAAATCAAATCGATCCTAAATCCTATCACTGGAAAATTGTCTCGCGGGTATCGCCAGAGACGTTGACGACCAAATCAAACCGATTTTTGAGTCAATTGCTACTGCTATATGCTGGATTAGTAGGATTAATTGGCATTGGTTCTTGGCTACTAGCAAGAGCTAGTGTCAATCGTAATATTGTCCAGCTAGAGTTAAGGCAATCTGAAGTTGAATTGCGAAAGCTAGTTGAACGAGAAAAAATTCTTAAAACTCGTCTATCTAGTCAAATTCGCAACTCGCTGGATCTAAATACGATTTTGAGTACAGTAGTAGTTGAAGTTCGGGAACTGCTCCAAATCGATCGATGCCAATTTTTTTGGTGTCATCAAGAAGATGAATCTACTAGCTTGGAACTGAGTCAGCAAGCTTGCGCTCCCGATTTAACAGAACCTTTAGGCTGTTCTCCTATCCAGAATGTGGAAGTGCTGAGTGAAGCTGTTATGCAAGGGAATTTGCTTTGCTTTGATAACATTGCGACAGATTCATGGCTTGATTTCAAGAGTCGGAATTTACTTGTGACATTGGGCTTTAAGTCTCTACTAACAGTTTCAGTTCAAACTCAGTCGGGTCACTTGGGTGTGATTGTCTGCGAACATAGTAGAGAGCTTCGCCCCTGGAGTGATGATGAGGTGGAAATTATTCGAGGCGTGGCTGACCAGTTAGCGATCGCTATTGACCAAGCCCAATTATATAATCAAAGCCGCGCTGCTACTGCTGCTGCTACTATTCAGGCAGAACAACTCAACCAAGTACTACACAATCTCAAACAGACTCAAGCTCAACTGATTCAGACCGAAAAAATGTCGAGTTTAGGTCAATTAGTGGCGGGTGTCGCTCATGAAATCAATAACCCAGTTAACTTTATCTACGGTAATTTGACCCATGTAAGTGAATATACACTGGGCTTATTGGAACTGGTAGAACTTTATCAACAGTCTAATGCTCATTCAACACCTGAAGTACAAGCTCATATAGAAGCGATCGACCTTGACTTTATGGTTGAGGATCTACCTAAAATACTAATTTCAATGAAAATGGGAGCTAATCGCATTCGTGAAATAGTTCTTTCCTTGCGGAATTTTTCTCGACTTGACGAAGCAGATATGAAGCCTGTCAACATTCACGAAGGTATTGATAGCACACTACTGATTTTACAAAATCGCTTCAAACAAACGTCTGGAAATCCCGGAATTGAAATAGTCAAGGAATATGGTGATATTCCCTTAGTAGAATGCTATGCCGGACAATTAAATCAGGTGTTTATGAATCTGATTGGTAATGCCATTGATGCCCTGGATAGTTATAACAGTAAGCGAACTCTGGAGGATATAGAAACTAAACCCAGCCAAATTGTAATTCGTACTCAGTTACGCAACTTAGATCGGATAGCTGTAAAAATTGCAGATAATGGCCCTGGCATGACCGAAGCAGTTAAGCAACGATTATTTGACCCTTTCTTTACTACAAAAGCCGCAGGTAAAGGCACCGGATTAGGATTAGCAATTAGCGCTCAGATAGTCACAGAAAAACACAACGGAGCTATTTGGTGTATTTCCGAACCTGGACAGGGAGCAGAATTTTGGGTTGAGATTCCGATTAAGCAAAGTTCTAAACTAGCGACTGCAAGTACTGCTAGTCTATCCATAATTTGAAAAATGACATGACTAATATTAGCGATGTCTACGACGGGTTGCGCCTACGCGGTGATTTTGATAGCCCTTGGAAAGAAATTATAGAAGCTTATTTTCCCCAAGCAATGCATTTCTTTTTTCCAGAAACTTCTGCATTAATTGATTGGGAACGTCCCTATGAATTTTTAGATAAAGAATTTCAACAAATAGCTCGTGAAGCTGAACAGGGTAAGAGATATGCCGATCAATTAGTCAAAGTTTGGCAAACCCAAGGGGAAGAACTATGGTTATTAATCCATGTGGAAATTCAGGGACAAAAAGAAGATAACTTTGCCAAGCGGATGTTTACCTACAACTTTCGCATATTTGACCGCTTCGATCGGCCAGCAATAAGCCTTGCTATTCTTTGCGATCCAAACCGCGAATGGCGACCAAGCAATTACAGCTACAATTATCCCAATACTAGCTTAATTTTTGAATTTGGCAGTATTAAACTTTTAGATTATGAAAATCGCTTTCACGAGTTAGAAAATAGCGATAATCCATTTGCAACTGTCGTCATGGCGCATTTGAAAACACAACAGACGCGCTCATCACCCGAACAACGCAAAATATGGAAATTTAGCTTAATTCGCAGACTATATGATTTGGGGTTAGGAGAGCAGGATATTCGCAATCTGTATCGATTTATCGATTGGGTTATGATATTACCAAAGGCATTGGAAAATCAGTTTTGGGAAGAGTTTAAACAATTTGAGCAAGAGCGGACTATGAGATACATAACTACAGGTGAGCGCATCGGCTACGAGCGCGGAAAACAAGAAGGTGAACAACAGCTTATTTTAAGGTTAGTACAAAGACGAGTGGGAGAATTATCACCACAATTACAAGAGCGCATCAAATCTCTTTCTTTAAATCAATTAGAAACCCTTGGCGAAGCTTTGTTGGATTTTACTGCTATGGAAGATTTGCTTAACTGGTTGCAAACAAATCAATCAGCTTAAAATCTATTTTTATGAGAGTTGTAAAAAATACATTTCATTATTTAGCAATACAAAGTTTTTTTAACTCAGTTCGATGGGTTATTTTTTATTTTACTGAATCGAACATTTCGAGTTAGTAACAAAAAGGGCAGGTACAAAACCCGCCCTAAAAGTAATCAATATTTAAACTAAACTAGCGATCGCAACTTAATTACCAATTTGAGGCGCACTCAAAGAAACCTTTAGTGCGTCGTCTTTTTGCTGTGCTAATGTCGGCACGGAATCACGCAATCTTGCGGTCAGTTGTACAGTTGTAGCGTCATACATCTGAGTCAGCAATTTTGGATAGAAACCAATACCAATAATTGGAATTAACAAACAAGCAATGATAAAAACTTCGCGGGGTTCGGCATCTATCAAAGCTTGGTGAGAAACTAATTCCTCGTTCTCTTTACCGTAGAAAATTTCTCGCAACATCGACAGCAGATAAATCGGAGTTAAAATTACTCCCACTGCCATCAAGAACACCACGATAACTTTGAAGGTAGAGCTATAAGCATCGCTAGTAGCAAAGCCGACAAATACCATTAATTCTGCCACGAAACCGCTCATTCCTGGCAGTGCCAAAGAAGCCATTGAACAGGTAGTGAACATGGCGAAAATCTTCGGCATTCTCTTGGCAACACCGCCCATTTCATCCAACATTAGGGTGTGAGTGCGATCGTAAGTTGCGCCAACCAAAAAGAACAAACTCGCCCCAATTAAGCCGTGGGAAACCATTTGTAATACTGCCCCACTCAATCCCAAATCGGTAAAGGAGGCGATACCAATCATCACAAAGCCCATGTGAGAAATTGAGGAGTAGGCAATTTTTCGCTTCAGGTTGCGCTGGGCAAAGGATGTCAAGGCAGCGTAGATGATATTAACTACCCCCAAAACCACCAACACTGGTGCAAAAAGAGCGTGGGCATCGGGGAGCATTTGGGCATTCATCCGAATTAAGGCGTAACCGCCCATTTTCAAAAGAATACCTGCCAATAACATGTGTACGGGGGCTGTAGCTTCACCGTGGGCATCAGGTAGCCAGGTGTGCAAAGGAATAATCGGCAACTTGACGGCGTAGGCAATCAGGAAGCCAGCATAGACGGCAAGTTGGAAATTGAGGGCGAAGTCTTTTAAACCGAGCGATCGCATGTCAAACGTCACCGTATCGCCGTAAAATCCCATTGTCAGGGCAGACAGCAAAATAAACAGCGAACCGCCTGCGGTGTATAAAATAAATTTAGTCGCTGCATACTGTCGTCTTTTGCCTCCCCAAATCGACAGCAGAAAGTATATCGGTACTAGTTCCAGTTCCCACACCAGGAAAAATAACAGCATATCCTGGACGGCGAACACGGCAATTTGACCGCCATACATCGCCAAAATCAAGAAGTAAAATAGCTTCGGCTTGAAGGTGACAGGCCAAGCTGCTAAAATCGCCAGCGTGGTAATGAATCCAGTCAAAATAATTAGGGGCATAGATAAGCCATCTGCCCCTACTGACCAATTCAAATCTAGTTGGGGTACCCAGGGGTAACTCTCGACCAACTGCAAATCTGGATTGGAGAAATCATACCCAGTATAAAAAGCATAAACAATTAGTGCAAAATCTATCAGCCCTACGATGAGGGAGTACCAGCGCACTGTTTTGCCTTCTTTATCCGGGATGATGGGAATCAGTAGTGAAGCGGCTATAGGCAACAGAATAATCGTCGTCAGCCACGGAAAATTAGCTGTATTCATCACAATTCGTCTGCTATCAAAATCATGTTTGGCAAAAAGTCACTAGTTATTAAGTAACAGCTTTTTGGGGATTTCGTCTTCCTCGTTAGGTTGATTTAATTAAATTAGCAATCCCCTATTTTTCCTCTTGGGAGTCTTTTTTGACATTTGCGGGTGCGGGGTGTGTGTTGTGATACTCCCAGTCAAGTCAAAAATTTACCCTAAAAAAGTTGGTAAAATTATAGTTTAGGGGTGCGATGTCTACGACAAGCCGCTTTGCGTCTACGCGTAATCCAACCCATCGTTAAAAATACACGATGCTGTTTGGTGGTTGTTGAAAAAAGCGATTTTGTGCAAAAAAAGCATAGCACGAGGAATAACCATAATGATAATCGCACAAATTGAAAGCCATTTTCCCGGCTTGAGAGCTTTGGGACTACAGTAAGCGATTTGATTGAGTTTTTTTTAGTAAAATAGACAGGGAAACTTGATAAAGGAAATTCGATTATGTCATCTCCAACGATCGCTACTGTAATTAAGATGATGGAATCTTTATCTGAAGATGTGCAAGAAAGAGTTGCAGAACATCTCCGAGAGTACCTAGAAGATTTGTAAGATGAATTGAAATGGAATAAATCATTTAAGAAAACTCAACAACAACTGATTGCATCTGCCCAATCTGCTAAAAGAGAGATTGCAGAAGGACTCGCAAAACCAAGCTAAAGCAGAAACGCCAATAATAACACTAAGCTGCATATCTAATAATCTCTAATTCTGCTCCATTATTAATAGCTGACTCTGCTTTTTCTAAAACCTGTTCTGTAACTGCATCACTTAAATAATATTCACCGCAGTTATCACAAATTTCTGCTGGAACTTTTTTTAAAACAATAATACATTCATCTCTTTCTAATGTCACAGTTACTAAACCAGGTTTAGTTTCTCCATGCTGACAAATTACGCATCTCATCATCTTTGTCTCCTAGTTGTAAAACCATCTAACCAAATATTAGCATCAGGAATATAAGCTGTTACTACATATCCTGTCTCTGTAGCTTCATCGTAGGAAAATACAACATGAATTGGTTTACCTTCTATAAAATCCAATATTAGATAACTGGGGTAGGGTATATCATCAGGATTTTCTTCTATCACTTCTCCATAAAAAATGACATTTTTTACTTCTTTTTGACTGATGCGACGATAAAACATTTGTTGGATAGCATGACGGGAGAAAACTAAATTTTGACAATACATGAATTATTTTTTAAAATTATAATTATTGAGAAATTTATTATTTTGCTAAATTTCGGCTTCTATTAATTGGTAGGGTAGGTTACGCTCTAGCTAACCCATCATGAGTATTGATAATTAATGGTGGGTTACGGCGCAAAAAGATTATTCTATTTTACCTCTTTATCGCGATCGCCAAATTCAAATTGACATTGAACCCATTATTGATCAGTTACAGGCTAGAAATTTTATTGGTGATCAAATCTCTGGGATAGACTTGACCGTTTTTAAAGTTCGAGCAAAAAATAGTGATATCCCGACAGGCAAAAGTGGTGGATATCGCGTGATCTATCAAGTTGTCTCACCTAAATGTATCTTATCTTCTACTCCGAGAGTACCTGGAAGATTTGCAAGATGAAGCTCTAATAAGTTATACAAGTACTGTTGTTTAAGATGTAACATTTAAATGTCACTTCAATTTCCTGATTCATGGCGCTTTAAATCTTCACCAGATTCAGTTATTCCTAATACAGCGATTGATGAATTTGAGACACTTATTGGCATAATAGTAGCTCAGGGAAATCGCTGGGAGTTACTGGAGTATTTTAAAGAGTGTTTTGCCCATGCAGTAGGCTCTACGAGTGTCTGGAGTAATTCAGAGAGTTGGGCAAGCACAGATTTACGGTCATCTTTGGAAAAGGCGGCTAAAAACTCACCCCTGTTTCTGGAGGCGTTCTACGAGGCGTGTGAGAATCTTCGGGATAAATATGCAATCCCTGACATTGAACGTATCAACTGTATTTGTCTTGAACATAAGATTGCTTATCAAATCCATCCACCAAAACTTGTGAAGCTATCCGAAGGTGAAGAAGCTATCCCTGTGGCCGAATCGCCATCAACCTTTACTGAGTCTGCAAAGCAACTCATTACTAAGTCTCTAAGCCGTTCTGAACAACTACTGATTGAAAATCGGTCTAGAGAAGCAGTTCAAGAACTGCTTTGGATTCTAGAATCAATTACAACTGCTTTTAGAGGTGAGCAATTACCATCTGGCACAATAATAAAAGGGACATACTTTAACCTAATTGTGAAGGAACTCCACAATGCAAATGAAGGGACAGCAATCAAGTATATATTAAAATCTTTAAAAAGTTTACATGGTTATCATTCGTCACCAACTGGTGGTGGTGGTCGGCATGGACTTGATCTAAAAGAGGGCAAACCAATCACTCTTTCTGAAAGTCGCTTATTCTGTAATCTTATTCGTTCTTACATTTCTTTCTTTCTTACCGAGTATGAAATACTCATAAATAATGATGTGTCGGACAATTTATAACAATGTGTTGCAGCGAACTTCAGCGACAATCGATTATTCAACTAACAGACATCAGAAAAACTTTGTATTTATTTGATATTTGAACCTTTCCTTGCTCACTTAAGCATTTAATAGCATTGTAGTTTCCAAACCGCGTATGTCCTTCTAAAAGCTGGTATGGGCAATTTAATTCTGCATAACTTGGTATATTAATCATATTTTCAGTTTCTAATACAATTATTGGAACTCGCCAAGTTCCAAACTCCCTCCAATAATCTTTATCCTCATCAGTGCATGATAGATGCTCAAAATTTGATATATGACTTTTGCGGTCTACATAATCCTTAAAGCCTGAAAATATCTGCACTTTAGAAAACTCTTTTTCAGACCAATAAACAAGGTTAAAAGTCACTTGATGGTAATTAATCCAGCCATAGTTATTTACCATATCCAAGTCATAGATATGCTCAAATTGCCACTGAATAAGTACGTCTATAGGAATATTGTTAAATATTGATATTATCCTTTGTGAATATTCTAGAGGTGTTTCATTAGATGGGTCAAGTCGATAATTAAAGTTGAGTTTTGGCTTGAGTTGTTTCCATGTATTATGACTTCGTTCCCAAACTTCATCATCTGGTATATAGTGCCGCCTGATTCTGATCTCTTCTTCTGTCATAAATAATTAAATGTTCTGAACGATTTTATTCTTTGAAGATTATTAAACATCTTGAAAAAATCAGAGCGGAACTAGCAAAGCTAAACTTTTATAGGTTGTATTAAAAAATTTTGGTCATCTTTTGAAACTCAACTCTCAATTTCTCCGCGTGCCTCTGCGTGAAATAAAAAAGATTTAGTTTACTTACCTGAAAATGGTTGTATCACAGAATTCAATAAATAATGTAGGGGCGGACAGCCGCCCACCCCGATTAAAATTAGGTAACACCAAAGACAATCACTAAACCCAAAACCGCCCCAAACACAATCAAGGCATAGAATTGAGCGCGACCGTTTTCTAGGTACTTCAGACCTTCACCACTGACAAGGGTGAAAAAGCCTGTGAGGTTAACAGCACCATCTACAACGCGGAAGTCAACTTCCATAACTTGTCTAGCTACGCGACGCAAGCCGAGGACAAAAACCCGATGGTAAATGTCATCAAAGTACCACTTGTTGAGGGATAACTCATAAAGTGGTTGGATTTTAGCAGCGATCGCAGCCGGGTCAATTTTACGGCTCAAATACATCAGCGAAGCCAGGGTAATCGCAATCAAAGAAATTCCGACTGAGGCACCCGCCATGATGTAGAATTCCGTCGGATTAAACTCGGAAGCCTTTTCTATAACTTCGGAGAGAGTTTCGCTAGGAGGAAAGATAAACTCTTCAAAATAATTGGCGTAGGGAGTTCCCACCAAACCAATCAAAATCGAAGGCACAGCCAACAGTGCCAACGGCAGCGTCATTGTCCACGGCGATTCGTGGGGAGAGTCGCTGTGATGCCCGTGGGAGTCATGGGAATCATGATGCTGACTAGTTGCCGCCAATTCTCCTTTCTTCATTGCCCCAGGCCCAAAATTCGGGACAGGTTCTTCTGACTCTAATTCCAGGACAATTGTCGCCGCAGCTTTCTTGAGTTTTTCCTTGATTTTCTCGTCAGTACCCCGGAATTTGCCTTCAAATGTCGAGAAATACATTCTAAACATATAGAAAGCTGTAATCCCGGCAGTTAGCCAGCCGATAAACCAGAGAAATGGGTTAGCCTCAAAAGCCTTCCCTAAAATTTCATCTTTTGACCAGAAACCAGCAAAGGGTGGAATACCAGAAATTGCCAAGCAACCAATTAAGAAAGTCGTTGCTGTGACAGGCATATACTTCCGCAGTCCACCCATCAAGCGCATATCTTGCGCTAAGGCGGGGTCGTGTCCAACGACACCTTCCATACCGTGAATTACTGAACCTGAACCCAAGAACAGCATCGCCTTGAAATAGGCGTGGGTCATCAGGTGGAATAGTCCAGCACTGTAGGAACCTATTCCCATTGCCATCACCATGTAACCGAGTTGGGAAATGGTGGAATAAGCCAAGCCCTTTTTGATGTCGTTTTGGGTAATGGCAATGGTTGCCCCCAAAAACGCCGTAAACGCCCCAGTAAAGGCAATGACATTCATTGCGGCTGGAACGTCTTCAAATACTGGGTACATCCGGGCAATCAGGAAAACACCAGCCGCCACCATTGTTGCCGCGTGAATCAAGGCAGAAATGGGGGTGGGGCCTTCCATCGCATCTGGTAGCCAGACGTGGAGGGGAAATTGGGCTGATTTTGCAACTGGGCCTAAGAAAACTAAAATCGCAAACAGGACAGCGAGAAAATTGCTGATAGAACCTGATTCGACAAGTTGGGCGAGGCGATCGCCCATGATATTAAAATCAAAGCTTCCTGTTGCCCAGAACAGCCCCAAAATACCGAGTAATAGACCAAAGTCGCCCACGCGGTTCGTTACAAACGCTTTTTGTGCGGCATCTGCTGCTGACTTGCGATCGAACCAAAAGCCGACCAGCAAATAAGAACACATCCCGACCAGTTCCCAGAATATATAAATCTGTACTAGGTTGGGGCTGACCACCAGACCTAACATTGAAGAGCCAAACAAACTGAGATAGGCGTAAAACCGCACGTAACCGGGATCGTGAGCCATGTAGCCATCGGTGTAAACCATGACTAACAACGCTACGGTTGTTACAATCACCAGCATTAGGGCTGTCAGGTGGTCAATAGTGTAGCCCATGCTCAGGTGGAAATTACCTGCCGCCGCCCACTCAAAGGTGCGAATATAAGACGGGTGTCCTTGAATTTGACTCCATAACAAGGCAAGCGACAGCCCCATAGCTGCTCCCATCATGGAGATAATCACCACAGCGTTAAGCTGGCGGAGGCGGTTTGTCACCTGATTCAACGAGATTAACCCTAGACCGACCAGCATTGCCCCAAGAAGAGGGAACACCGGAATCAGCCAGGCATACTGATAGATTACTTCCATCACTGACGCCTACTTTTAAAATTCTTGATTAGCGTGTCGAAACTGTTAATAATTGTGACTACACCCTTTAGGATAAAATAACCCACCCAAGACTGATTGGGTGGGGTATTAAGCATGGTTTTAGATTTGGTCATTGGTCATTGGTCATTAGTCATTAGTCATTAGTCATTGGTCATTGGTCATTAGCCCTATGCCCTATGCCCTATGCCCTATGCCCTATGCCCTATGCCCTATGCCCCATACCCAATATCCATCAGGCCGATCGGCATTCTAAGTCCACTGTTTTTGAACTTTTGTAGATTTTGGGGTAATTGCTGTAGCTGGCTTTAATCTCTTCTAAAGCTAGACGTAAATCTTCTTTGCCGCGAAAGCATTCCAAGCGATGGCGAATAGTGCCATTTTCAATCAATAGTAAAGTGGGTAGTGATTTTAGCCTATAGGTAGTAGACAATTTAAAATTTTGATCGGCGTTAACCCCAACTAATTTAATTTCATCGCCGCACTGGGACTGAAATTGCAACAACAGCGGGTGGATAACTCGACACAAGCCACACCAAGGTGCTTCAAAGTTAACTAAAACAGGAATAGGAGATTCTAAAACTTCTTGAGTAAATGTCCGCTCACTAACCGACAACACCATGACGCCTCTTGGATTATAAGGTTTTTATATCAAACTAGCTATCAGTACTGAATTGAGTAGTGCTGAGTTCCGAGTTCTGCTTGCTGAGTAGAAGTCCATGACAAAAAGTTAGGGGATTGAATGAGGAACTCGTTTCTTTTTTTTTAGAGTAAAGCGGGGATTGGGATTACTTGCAAGCAATGAATACTAAGTTGCTTGCTTTTACTCAGAACTCAGGACTCAGCACTGCTTCAGTGGAGGATTGGCAAGTCACTAACTGCCGATCGATGCTTTCAGTACAGAAATTTCAGGACACAGAATCATTGGCAAAAATTGAGCGCGTTAATGTGTCTCTGACAGAAAAGCGACCTTAGAAGTCGCGTTGGCTTTTTTGGATGTTAAACTCCTGATTGCCGTGACCGCCTGGGGATTTGATTGAATCTGCCACTTTCTTTCAAAGAAAGGCAACTGACCAACGACTACCAATAATAAAATCTCAAGCTGACTGAACGCACCCCCACTGTTAGATATTTGAATTTATCCTACATTGATTTGGAGCAATTGATCAGCTTGATCGGGTGAAATTTCCATCTCTTTCTGATTTTATGCTGACACTGGGGATCGTCTAAAGTTACCATCCTATACTACTCGTTGCTTCCAATAACAGAGGGTGTGACCACCAAAGCAAAGCTATAAAAATGGCAACTCCCAAATATGCAGGGCGGAGAAATTCCTGCCATTTGAGAGATTGACGCCCGTCGATAATTGCTTTAAAGGGAATAATTGAAGTCCGCTGTTTGGCAATTTCAAAAGCTTCTCCATAACGATCGCTCAGGCGGCGATCCCCGTGCCAAACCCCAAACACGTGATGCAATATCAATCCAATGGAAGTCACAAGGGTAAAAGTAGTACCCAGCCAGAGAGTGTGGGCAACACACCAAATTATTTGTCCTACCATCTGGGGATGACGGGTAATCCGAATAATTCCTGTTTCGTAGAGATGAACTTGGGGCTTTTGAATAGCAGCAATTTCTAGTAGATTGAAGGTAGCAGGATATAAAAACAAAAACGAGATTGCTGATAGCAGCCAAACAAATTCTCGCACTCCTGGCACCCCTTGTACCTGCCAAATTTGCAAACCATCATAACGGTGCCCAAAAAAGTAAATAATTAATATCACAGCCAACGGTAGGCTGACTAATGCAAAGAGAATGCGATAAAACCTTGGGCCAATATATTTTTCTGCCCAAGGGCGTAAAGCAGCGCCTCCACTGTGAGCGATCGCAAAAACTATTTGTAACCCCAGTATGACAAAATGACTGGGTGTCAACCAAGAAATCAGCAGCATATACACAGGTGAAGTAATTTAAAGAAAACTGAATTCAGTACAACCAATACCACAAAGTATTCAAAAGGGGACTTTAGTCAAGATGTTGTGCTACTGTCTTTTTCGAGTCAATCCTTCAAGTTTAATATGCAACAAATCATGTCCAACTGATTGCTGCCAAACCGGATTTATTACGTGCATCTGCTCCTTTAAAAGTTTGTGGGTTGAGCCTTATGTCTGACCTTCCTTTCACTTTAGATCAGTTACGTATCCTGAAAGCGATCGCCCAAGAAGGAAGCTTCAAGCGTGCCGCTGATAGTCTTTACGTCTCCCAGCCTGCCGTTAGTTTACAAGTCCAAAATCTCGAACGGCAACTCGATGTCCCCTTATTCGATCGTGGAGGACGACGTGCCCAATTAACCGAAGCTGGGCATCTACTCTTAAATTACGGTGAAAAAATCCTCAGTCTCTGTCAGGAAACCTGCCGCGCGATCGAGGATTTACAAAATCTCCAAGGTGGTACTTTAATTGTCGGTGCTTCTCAAACCACTGGCACTTATCTTTTGCCCAGAATGATCGGTATGTTTCGACAAAAATATCCAGATGTGGCAGTGCAATTACACGTCCACTCAACTAGGCGAACTGCTTGGAGTGTCGCTAACGGACAAGTCGATCTGGCAATTATCGGTGGTGAAATTCCTGGTGAACTGTCAGAATCTTTAGAAGTGATTCCTTACGCTGAGGATGAACTAGCGCTAATTTTACCTGTCTTTCATCCTTTTACCAAACTTGAAAAAATCCAGAAAGAAGACCTATATAAATTACAATTTATTGCTTTAGATTCCCAATCAACTATCCGCAAAGTAATTGACCAAGTGCTAGCACGCTGTGAAATCGATACCAGACGTTTTAAAGTTGAAATGGAATTGAATTCCATTGAAGCGATTAAAAATGCTGTGCAATCTGGTCTAGGGGCTGCCTTTGTTTCAACTAGTGCGATCGCTAAAGAGTTACAAATGGGCGTTTTGCATCGTACTCCCATTGAAGGCGTTGTCGTCAAACGGACGCTGTGGCTGATTTGTAATCCCAATCGCTATAGATCAAAGGCCGCAGAAGCCTTTAGTCAAGAAATTTTGCCCCAGTTTGCTAACCCAGGATGGAATCAAGATGTGTTAAAATTAACACAAAAAAGTCTAGTGTTAACTACATTGGAGGTAGCAACACCCACCTCATTAGGTGAAGACTAAAATCTAGTAATTAGTCCTTTGTCATTTGTCCTTTGTCCTTTGTTCTTTGTAAATACGAATGACCTTTCGGGTGACGCTCGTGCCTCGCTAGCGCTGCGAAGACAGCCAGTAGCTCATGGGAAAACTCTCTATGTACCCTTCGCTGGCTCACCAATGACCAATGACCAATGACCAATGACCAATGACCAATGACCAATGACTAATGACTAATGACTAATCACGAAAATGGAAGTTTACTGCACTCGTTTGCGTTGTCCACGCCCACAAAACTATTTTGCCGATTTAGATGATGTTACGACACTGAAAACAACCCAGCAAAAGTATTGCACTACCTGTGGTATGCCATTGATGCTAGATGGTCGATACGTGCCAACTAAACTGCTGGGAAGAGGCGGGTTTGGAGCAGCATTTTTGGCACGCGATCGCCGAATACCAGGAATGCGTCAATGCGTGGTTAAACAGTTTCAACCATCGGGAAATTTAACTTTAAATCAACTGCAACAAGCACAGTTGATGTTTGAGAGAGAGGCAGAAGTTTTAGCACAACTTGGTAACGATCACGAGCAAATACCTGATTTATTTGCCTTCTTTCCAGTGATAGTTAATAGTTTGCAACCAGGACAGCAAGACCAATTTTTTTACTTGGTGCAAGAATACATTGATGGGCAAAACTTAGAGGAAGAATTAGTTCAACAAGGCAAATTTTCTGAACAGCAAGTGTTGGAGGTGCTGCAAGAAATTCTGAAGGTACTAAAGTTTGTCCATCATAGAGGCATTATCCACAGAGATATTAAACCCTCTAACATCATGCGCCGTCGCGATGGTAGACTTTTTTTACTAGATTTTGGCGCAGTTAAGCAAGTAACAAATGTTGCACTGGGTTCTGCCGCTTCTTCCACAGGAATTTATTCGATGGGATTTGCACCGCCTGAGCAGATGGCTGGGGGTCAAGTATTCCCATCTACAGATTTATACGCATTAGCTGTAACTCTTATTACCTTGTTGACAAATCAGGAAGCAGTTAAACTATTTGATGCCTATAGCAACCAGTGGAAATGGCGATCGCAAGTGACTGTTAACCCTCGCCTTGCTGACATATTAGACAAAATGCTGCTACCTGCTGCTAATCAGCGTTTCCAGTCAGCCCAGGAGGTTATAGATGCACTTAACTCACAGCCTCTAACCCCTATACAAATTAATTCGCCCTCTGTAACACTTCCGCCACAACCGTCAAAAGGTTCTAATCCCGTCGTTCCCCGCCGTCCGCCAACTCAGCCAGCATTTTCCACATTGGAATTATTGGGTGGGGCGGCATTTAGTGGATTTGAGGGTGCATTGATCGCGATCGCTCTCTTCAGTCTAGTAAAATCACCAATAGTTACTTTGACTACTTCTGCCTTGATTTTAGGTATACTAATTTTTGCCCAAACCAGGCGGTGGATTGAAAAGTTCGATTTATTAATTATTCCCACAATTACTTTTGCAATTATTTTTTTTGTCCCCTTTTTACGGGGAGGTCTTGACGTGCCGTCAGTGGTGATTTTAGCAGTTGGAGCAGGCTTAGTAGCTATTTCATTTACAGCCGTATTTCGACTTATTTATAAATTATTATCTCTCTTACTTTAAAAAACTTCTGGTGCTAACAGCTACATAAATGTCTCAGAAAAACGAAACGCTTAGTCTTTTTTTAGCCGTTATCATCACTATTGGTTTAATCTTTAGTGGTCTATGGTTTCTTATGGAACGGTGGGCGCAATTAACTGGAACTGTTCCTAAAACTTCCGGGAATGGTAACACAGGTAATCCCATAAACCAGTTTGCCAACAATAGATGTAACGTCCCAAACCTCCCAGAAGGGATATTTAACTATGGTGGTAGTACAAGCTGGGCACCCATCCGTAAAGACGTAGACTCCGTACTAGAAAGCGTTTGTCCTCAATTTACTTTACGCTATACTCAACCTGCTTCAGGTCAAGCAGGATCTGGAACTGGGATTCGGATGTTGATAGATAATCAACTAGCTTTTTCTCAATCTTCTCGCTCAGTTAAAGCTGAAGAAAATGCCGAAGCCAAACAAAAAGAATTTGGTTTGAAAGAAATTCCAATGGCGATTGATGGCATTGCGATCGCAGTTAACCAAAATCTTAATATCCTTGGTTTAACTGTCGCCCAACTTAAAGACATCTACACTGGAAAAAGTACTAATTGGCAACAAGTAGGCGGGCCAAATTTACCAATTAAAGTCTACTCTCGCAGCAAAGAAGCTGGAGGTACAGTGGAATTCTTTATCGAAAATGTTTTAAATAAAGAGAATTTTGGTGCAAATGTTAGTTATGTTGGCACTACCACAGAAGCAGTACGAAAAGTAGCGGCGAATCCTGGCGCAATTTATTATGCTTCTGCCCCAGAGATTGTACCTCAATGTACGATTAAGTCCCTACCATTAGGGCGAATTAGCGGTCAATTTGTGCCTCCTTACCAACAACCTGTTGTATCTCCATCTGAATGTCCCAATAAACGTAACCAGTTGAATAGTCAAGCATTTCGTAGTGGAGACTATGCAATTACTCGCAATTTATTTGTAATCATTAAACAGAATGGTCAAACAGACCAGCAAGCTGGCGAAGCTTATGCAAATTGGCTGCTGACACCTCAAGGTCAAGAACTGATCGAAAAAGCTGGATTTGTTAGAATTAAATGATAGAAATGCTTAGATTTAGCCAAAACCAAACAATTAAATAATAAATATTTTTTCTTTATTCAAATTTGTTCATGTCACAAAAAAATGAAACCAAAATTTTAGCTTTGACTCTGCTGCTGACAGTTGGCATAGTTGGCGGTGGTTTTTGGTGGTTTACTAACAATGGGGTCAAAATTGGTAATACCAACATTCAAAATCAACAACCAGGCAACAATTCATCCTTGCAAGAGCGCATTAGTTTTGGGGAAAAATCTTTTACTCCGAGTGACATTTCTGCTGTGAAAAAAGAAGGAGTACAGGCGATCGCAGCTAAAAGTTATGATAAAGCGATCGCTAATTTCACAGATGCCCTAAAACTCAACCGTAACGATCCAGAAACACTAATTTTTCTGAACAATGCCCGAATTGGTTCTTCCAAGAGCTACACCATTATGGCTTCTGTACCATTTGGCACTGACCCTAATGCTGCTTTAGAAATTTTGCGTGGCATCGCCCAAGCCCAAAATGAAATTAATACCTCTGGAGGAGTCAAGGGAGTACCGTTAAGGGTAGGGATAGCTAACGACGATGACAATCCAGAAGTAGCCAAGCAAATCGCTTCTAACCTAGTCAGTAATTCAGAAGTATTAGGTGTAGTTGGGCCGAATACTAGCGATTCTACCTTAGCCGCAGGTACTATTTATACTTCAGGACAACTTGTAGCAATTTCCCCTACCAGTACATCTGTAAAAATTTCTAACTTTAGTCGCTACGTTTTTCGCACGGTTCCTAGTGATTTTATGGCTGCTAGAACTTTAGCCAACTACATGGTGAGAACTTTGCAGAAAAAAAATGCAGTGGTTTTCTTTAATTCTCAGAGTAACTATAGCCAGTCTTTAAAGTCCGAGTTTGTCTCATCTGTTTCCCTAGAGGGTGGACAAGTATCCAGCGAATTTGATTTGTCTCAGGTGGGTTTTAGTGCGGTTAAAAGTCTAGAACAAGCAACTAAGCAAGGTGCAGAAGTCTTGATGTTAGCTGCTAACACTGAAACTCTGGATAAAGCGCTGCAAGTAATTCAGATTAACCAAAAAAAGTTAACTCTGCTGGCGGGAGATGATGTTTACACCGCTAAAACTTTAGAAATTGGCAGAGAACAAGCTGTGGGGATGGTATTGGCAGTTCCTTGGCATATTGATGGCGCTCCCAAATCAGATTTTCCTCAAAAATCCCGGCAGTTATGGGGCGGTGACGTAAGTTGGCGAAGTGCCCTTAGCTATGATGCCACTGTAGCTCTGATTGAGGCATTAAAACGCAATCCTACACGTTCTGGAGTCCAACAAGCGCTCTTATCCTCTGACTTTTCTGCCACTGGTGCTTCTGGTACAATTCGGTTTTTAGCATCAGGCGATCGCAATGCCTCAGTGCAACTTGTAAAAATTGTTCCTGGTTCTCGCTCTCGCACTGGTTATGACTTTGAACCAGTGCGTTAATCAGCCATAAAAAATTAAAAATTAACCAATTGTTAACCTGGTAAAACCCTCAAGATGAGAAATTGAGTTTTATGGGGAAAATTCTTAGTATCAACTAACAACTTATCCTCACCAACACTCAAGCCTTGAGAAGAGAGACGATTAATCCAGGGAAAATTTATTATACCTTGGGATCTATTGTAGTCAGAAGTGAGGATTTGTCAGCATTTTTAACAAAACATCCGTCCTCCAAATACAATCTCAAGTAGCAAGGACTTGTCAAGTCAAGCACTTGTATTGATTGGACGCGCGGGTAATTATACTATGTCCCAAAAAAATGAAACAACTATTCTTGTATTATCCATCCTAATCACCGTCGGGCTAATAGCTGGCGGTTTTTGGTGGTTTACTAGAAAATCTGGTGTCGATCTAAATACAATTAATTCTGGTAGCACCAAAACGCCCCAAACCGGATCGGAACAACCTAGTGGCAATACTTTCACTTCAGTAAAGGATGTTCCTACAGGATTATTCAATTACGGGGGCAGTACATCTTGGGCACCGATTCGACTAGTTGTCGATCCGGCAATTCAAGCCGCGCGGCCAGAGTTACGGCTGCGCTATGTAGAACCCAGCAATGCATCGCCTGGTTCTGGTACTGGCATTCAGTCCTTGATAGACGGTCAACTAGCCTTTGCTCAGTCTTCCCGACCAGTTCTAGATCCGGAATTAAGCCGTGCCCAGCAGCGTGGGTTCAGTTTGAAACAAATTCCTGTGGCAATTGATGGTTTAGCACTTGCAGTTAACCCCAACCTGAATATTCCAGGACTAACGGTAGAACAGTTAAAGTCAATTTACACAGGCAAAATCAATAATTGGAGCCAGGTGGGCGGCCCCAATATCCCGATCAAGCCCTATTCCCGCCGCATTACTGATGGCGGTACTGTCGAACTTTTTGTCCAAGACATCTTGGGTGGTCAAGCTTTCAGCTCCAATGTAGAATTTATCTCCACAACCACCCAAGCCTTGCAAAAATTGGCTGATAGTCCTGGTAGCATCTACTACGCTTCTGCCCCAGAGGTGATTCCTCAATGCTCAATCAAGGCCTTGCCGTTGGGGCGCACGCAAGGGCAATACATTGCTCCATACCAAGAACCTTCTGTCCTCCCGTCTGAATGTCCTGGTAAACGGAACAAGTTGAACATTGAGGCATTTCAATCAGGAAAATACCCGATTACCCGCAATCTGTTTGTGGTGGTCAAACAGAATGGTCAGACTGAGCAGCAAGCAGGTGTCGCTTACGCCAACTTACTGCTGACTGAGCAGGGACAGCAACTGATTACCCAAGCGGGATTTGTCAAAATTCGCTGACAAGAGCGAATTGCACTCAAGACAGAGTGGCGGAAATCGCCGCTCTGAACTGTACCTTAACCAGCTCTATTAATCGACTCTGCTGGCAAGCAAATGAGATTATCCCCTTGAGTCAAGATTAAACCACGTTGACGTAGCTTACCCATCAAGCGGGTGACGGTGACACGAGTTGAACCAATCGCGCTACCAATTTGGGCATGAGTGAGGGGAAAAGGCAGACAATAACCGCGAATCACATCAGGATCGGTGTCGCTCATTGCTGGCTCTCCATATTCCTCAATTAACAATGTGAGAAATCCTAAGAGTCGGTCAATTGTGCGGCGTTGTCCCAAGGCACTCAGCCACAGCAGCTTACGCTGGTGCTGATACCTAAAGGCATCCATAACTTCGCGACGGAAGTGAGGCCAATTGTCTAAATCATGCCAGTACATCCACAGCACCGCAGTTTGATCGACATGGGCGTAAGCCTGGAGTGTGAATGGTGACTGAGCAACAATTTCAAATGGCTGTCCCGCTCCCACAAAACCCAAGAACGCTTCTTCTGGAGTTCTGTTGATTCGTCGAGACGTTAGCTGACTAGCAGTCGCACTAACTTGGGCGGTTCCTACCATGCGGATCGCACCCCTTTGCACCAAATACAGCAATCCAGGCCGGGCTGGAATGCGCTCATCTTTGCTAAAGGTGCGGCAGCGATAGTGTTCTTGAGCCCAGTCAAGAATGCGTTGCCAAGTCAAAAAAGGCCGTGATGCCTCAGAAAAGGAGGATGGAGATTGCATAGGTAACAAAGAGCGTTCGGCTGAAGACAAAGACGTAAATAAAAGGGTGCAAGGAGTGTCTTTGTGTTGACGAGGCAGGCTTAACGCCTAACAGCGCCAGCCAATCCAAAGAATAGAAAGCAAATTACTCTCTACTCTTTTGTTATACTTCCTACTGTACAATGGTGGTAGTAAAGTTTACTTACTATTCATCGATTATTCATCAAATTTTATCCTCTTCTCATTTTTCTTCATCTAAATTAAATTTATACCGCAAGATAGATGGCAGAAATGTAACAAATATATCTTACATGACTATTTAAATATTATTACGTGCATTATAAATTACCAGTTAGCAAATATACGTCAATCAAACAGCTATTATATAGTTATCTAATAAAATCGATAAGCATTGATACTTATAAAACAGAAAGTGAATGCATAAAAGACGAAAAAATTCCTCTATATAAAGGTAGAGATGACAATAGAGTTTTCTATACCTCAAGTGTGTCTTTGCGACTATCAAAATCTCAGAATCGAAAAGCGATGGAGCTTGCCAGTGCGATCGCTTCAGATTTATCAGGGATTTGTGAGGACGTTTTTAGCATCCAAATAGTTCCCCCAGGTCGGATAAATTTTGAATTAACTCACTCAGCCTTAGCGACTTGGTTACAAAGTCTCGTAGTTGGGAGTTGTTGGGGAGCAGGGGAGCAGGGAGAAATCAATTCAAAATTCAAAATTCAAAATTCAAAATTGTACCCTTACAGGGAAGCAAGCTACGCGCAGCGTCTCATAGAGAAGAAAAACATTGACAGAGATGAAGGAACAAGGATAATAACTCATGCCCAATGCCCAATGCCCAATGACGCCACTTGCTCCACTTGGGGAGACCCCAAGACCGCAGTGGCTCCCCAATGCCCAGTGCCCAATTCATTGTTTGCTATTGAATATGCTCATGCACGCTGCTGTTCGCTAGTGCTGCTGGCTCATCGAGAGGGGTTGATTAAACTTAGAGAACCGATTCCAAATACTAGTCCAGCTTTTTGGGATGTTATTTTTCCTAACCCTCTACCTTGGCTTAATTGCGACGGAACACTACAACTCAATCACCCAGATGAGCGCCGTTTAATTGGCGAATTAATACAAGTGGTAGACAACATAGAGTGCCCTGATGTTAGCGATTCTGTGAAATGGGAAAAACTAGCGCTGAATTTGAGCCAAGCTTTTGAAAAGTTTTGGTCTAATTGCCGGATTTGGGGTGAGGTGAAAATTACTTCACCAGAGCTAGCCCAAGCTAGACTCGGATTGCTCATGGCTACTCAGTCAGTATTAAAATTTGTTCTAGAGGAAAATCTGGGGGTTTTTGCGCCTTTGGAGCTATAAATCGGTAATGTCGCTTAGGTAAAAATAAAAACTTTTTATATAGCTATTGACTCAATGCACCACCTCGGATACATTAGCTCTTGTGTGAGGAGCGAACCAGCAGGGGCACCGAGACGAAACACGGCCAGTCGTCGGTGTCCTTTCTGATTTGTATGGGTTAGATTTGAAAAAATGCTTTCATTTCACTACAGCAAAAACTTTTCAATTGCTACTGCTGCCCCATGTTCCTCTACGCTAGGAGCTACCCAATTAGCGATCGCTTGCACTCCTGCTGGTGCGTTGCCCATAGCTACACCAAGTCCGGCATACTCCAGCATTTCCACATCATTGAAGTTATCACCAATCGCCATAACGTTGGCTAATTGTAATCCCAGCAATTCTTCGGCTAGGTAACGTACAGCAGTTCCCTTATTTACAGAAGCGTTAGTTGCTTCAAAAAAGGTAGCAACAGAGGTTGTCATATAAAGTTCAGCGGGTGTGTATTGTCGGCGCAAATTTCCTAATAACTTATCGATTACGTCAGTGTCATCAGATAAAGCAAGAATTTTTGTCGGTTCATTCGTTAAGGCTTGACGCAAATCACCCACAGGAATCGCAGTAATACCAGAACGTTCTGCATAAATTTTGGTTTCTCTGGTTAACTCACGGACGTATAGTTGATCGTTGATGTAAAAGTGAACAGATAGAAGCGATCGCAACTCAGGCTTTTCAAAATAGTCGAGTAACTGGTGGGCGATTTCTCTAGAAACAACCCAATGGCGATGAATTTTTTGGGTGATTGGGTCTTGAATCCAGGCTCCTTGATAGGCCATTAATGGTAGGGTAGAGCCGATATCTTGGTGGAAGCGCAAGGCTGAACGATACATTCGACCTGTGGCGATCGCTACTTGAATTCCTAGTGCTTGCGCTGCAAAGATTGCTTGCTTTACAGGTTCGCTGATAGTGTTAGAGTGTCCAGCGATCGTGCCATCTATATCCAAAACTAGTAGTTTAATGTCTTTTGCAGCAGCCTGACGATCGGTAGATGCTTTCTGCATAATTTTCTAAATTTTAAGTTCCAGTAAGAGGTTAACAGGCTCTGGCGACCAGTGGGGAGTCAGATAAAAAATTAGGTTCTCTAATCAACCACTTCATATGAATAATTATTTATGGCGATCGCCAAGGATAGAATTTTTTAAATCTTATGAAAAATTCAGCCTAATAGGCACAATAAAAAACCCGATTCTCGAAAAAATCGGGTTTTTTAATTTAAATTAGAGAGTTTGCTTGATAGATAGGATAGAAAAAATCTACCTATTCAAGAAAGTCTATTAATTAAACATCTTGATCCAGCTTTTTTTGCGTTGTGACAACAAACAAAGCCCAGCAATTAAACCAATTCCCAGTGTGGCAGAAGACTCAGGTACTGATTTCACCTCATCGTAGTCATAAGTTACATTGATACCTGCTTTGGCATAAGTATCAATATAGGATCTCATGTTGCCCGAACCCGTAACTACTGAGTTAGCTAAAGCTGAGAACAAAAAGTCTATGTCGCCATTACCAGTGAAAGACTGCAATAATTGGGTATTGGTGAAAGACTGAGTAGCAGATTGTGTGGCAGTTAAATTAGAAATAGTCTTTCCAGAGGTGCCACTATAATCAGTGATGCCGTCATATTTAGCAGCTTGATAACTCGATATATCTTGTGGATTGAGGGCAAACAGAGACTGATTATTTAGTTTTAAACTGAGTTGACTAGCAAGATTTACTGTTACCTGAGTCGCGGTTGGACTCCTGTTTTCAAAACCTGCATTTCCAAGTAAGTCGCCAGTAAAACTTATCGTTACACCCTTGAGTGTGCCCAAAGATGAGTCAAATTTTTTGACGCTCAGAGGTGCATCAATGATGTTTGTGAAATCGTAATTAGTGGAACTACTGTAAGAGAGAGAAGCTGCATTAGCTGCTCCAGATGTTGCAACAATTCCTGCCAAAGTTGTGGCAGCAGCTAGAGTGTTGAATAGTTTTGTTGTCATGGATAAAAGATGCCTTTCTGAAACGAATCATCACGGGATTACTAACCTATTTCTAACTCTGAAACTTTGCTTGTAGTCTTGATAAATACACGTAACTTTATGTAAAGTTATTATGTTTAAATTCCTTCAACAAATGGACTTTTTCAACGGTATATATAAAGTTTTGTTAAGGTAAAGTAGTTTTGATAGTGGTAATCTGATGTCGAAATATTAAGCTAGTTTTTGTTGGTTCCTGAGATGTAAGCTAGGTCAACCTAATTAAACATAAAAGGCTCAGGAGATAGATCCTCGAATTCTGGTAATAAGTTAGGGATCTAGTTACTATCTGTTTACTATGCTTATACTCACGTACTTAATTGGGCTGGTATACCTGCCAAAAGTTGGTTCTACTTGGCTTCCGTACTAAAGGTGCAAATATGTAGACGTTAAGCTGTATAAAAAGCACAAAAAAGCTCATTAGTACCAGGGGTAAATGAGCAATGGAAACAGAGAACAGTTTTGTAGCCGAGTCAGGAGGATGTCTTCCTGGCTAAGGCATCTACTTATTAATGCCAATTGATGTTGTGCCTCAATAAAACCTCTTCACATATTCGGACACCCTGGCATATTATCTCCAAGCAGCAACCGTGCCAGACTGGGTAAAGCTTCACCATAGGTGGGATGGATGTGAACCGATCGCTCTAACAATTGCCAGGTGGCTCCTGCTTCTATCAGGGATAAAAAAACATGCACCAGTTCAGCAGTTTCGTAGCCCACCAGGGTTGCTCCCAGAATTTTGTCTGTGTCGCTGTCGATCGCCATGCAATAAAATCCGAGGTCATGCCCCCACTCGATCGCACGCGCAATTTGGTTCATAGGTAACGTGACAGCACGCGCGTTGATGCCTTGTTTCTGAGCCTGTTCTAAGGTCATACCCACTCGCCCCACCTGGGGTTCTGTGTAGACCGCATAGCCAAGAACGCGATCGCTCCGTGTCCGGTTTTCTCCACACAAAATTGCTTTTAAGCGGCGATAGTCCTCCCACGACACATGCGTAAAGGCAGGCTGTTTGGCAGCATCCCCGATGGCATAGACTCCAGAACAGGTGGTGTGGAACTGGTCGTCAATTTTAATAAATCCTCGATCGTCTAGCTCAATTTTGCTGGCGGTTGTATTTAATGCACTTGTATTCGGTTTCCGTCCAATCGCAACCAGCAACGCTTCTCCTTGAAGTTGTTCGCCACTGCTCAGGGTCAGCCTAAACAGATTATTTTCATGGGCAACGTGATTTACATTAACTCCAAAGTGGAGCGCAATCCCATCCTGCTTGAATGCTTCTGCTAAGACCTCGCTGACATCAGACTCTTCCTGTCCGAGGACGCGATCGCCCCGGACAATTAAGTGGGTTTGACTGCCCAAACGCGCTAGTCCTTGTCCCAATTCCAAGCCAATATAGCCGCCTCCGATCGCCAATAAACGGGGTGGTAAGGTGTTCAAATCAAAGAAGTTGCGGTTGGTTAGGTAAGGAGTTCCTGCAAGTCCGGGAATGTCAGGAATCAGCGAGGACGTACCCGTGTTAATGATTACCAGAGGAGCCTGAAGGGTAACATCCCCACCTTTGACCGTCCGTTCACCCACAAAAGCAGCTTCGGCACAAATGACTTTGACACCCGCAGTCTCCAATCGTTGGCGAATCCCTTGATTAAAGCTGCTGCGGATTCCCCGAACTCGCTCCATGACAGCGGGAAAATCCACTTCTACTTCCGTGTGGATGCCTAACTTCTTAGCTTGGCGCGATCGCCCTGCTGCATGAGCCGCTGCTAAGAACGCTTTGGACGGAGTGCAGCCATAGTTGATGCAACTGCCACCTAAAGCATCCCGCTCAAACAAGACAACCTTACGTCCCTCATTGGCAAAATCAGCCGCCAGTGGAATGCCTCCTTGACCACTGCCGATGACAATGACATCTGCTGTTTCCATCAATGCAAAACTCCTTGGAGATAGTTTGCTTTCATCAGATTCTTACACTCAAAGTTAAAAACTCTCTGGCTATTAAGGTAGGTGTGGATTGAGTTATGACATTTAAAGCTAGCGAAGTCCACCCGCGATAACTACAACGCTTGCACCTTCAGCTACCAGATGTTTAGCGATCGCGGCCCTGATGTCTTTAGATGCACCCATTGAGATTTTTAACAGTGATGTCTCACATCCTTGCCCACATCAGGATTTGATAAATTCCAGCAGGTCGGCGTTGATCTGTTCCTTGCTCGTATCGCCTAGAGCGTGCGCTCCCCCAGGATATATCTTCAAAGTCGAATTCTTGACGAGCTTTGCAGACAGGAGGGCAGAAGCACCAATCGGCACGATCTGATCGTCATCACCATGAATAATCAACGTCGGCACATCAAACTTCTTCAAATCCTCGGTGAAATCTGTTTCCGAAAACGCCTTAATGCAGTCATAGGTGTTTTTATGTCCAGCCATCATCCCCTGCATCCACCACGAATAGATTAGCCCTTGGGAGACTTTGGCACCGGGTCGATTGAAGCCAAAGAATGGCCCACTGGGTACATCTAGGAAGAATTGCGATCGGTCAGCCAACAACGCCGCCCGAAAGCCATCAAAGACCTCAATGGGTAGCCCACCCGGATTTGCCTCCGTCTTGAGCATGAGTGGCGGCACCGCGCCCATCAGCACTGCCTTGGAAACGCGCTTGGTGCCATGCCGTCCAATGAAGCGCGCCACTTCACCACCGCCGGTAGAGTGTCCGATCGTCACCGCATCCTTAATATCCAGCGCCTCGAAAAGCTCTGCCAGATCGTCAGCGTAGGTATCCATGTCATTGCCATTCCAGGGTTGGCTCGACCGTCCATGACCGCGACGATCGTGCGCGATGCAGCGGTAGCCGTGTGAGGCGAGAAAAAACATCTGCGATTCCCAAGCATCCGCGCTCAGTGGCCAGCCGTGGCTGAAGACAATAGGCTGTCCTGTGCCCCAATCCTTGTAATAGATTTGCGTACCATCCTTAGTCGTGATTGTACTCATGTGGCTCCTATGTAAATTGTGAGCGTTTCCCAATTTGTATCTGGTTCGGATCGTAAAGATAACTGCATTAGCGATCGGCAACTTATCGATAAATTGCTACTCAATCAATTGATACATAACTGATTTCAGCACTCTTATTTTGATGACCTGATTGCTTGCGAAGGTGGCTTATCTACTTTTAAATCAGTTGTCTGACTCAAGTTCTTTAATTTAAGATACCAGTTAACTGAGGGCTTACCCGCTTCTTGACATCAAGAAGTAACAATAAAGGTAGCCAAAGCTTTGAAATTGCTAACTATGTGACAAAGCTTCTGGCTAAAATAGGTCTATGTCTGAAACTTTTACTTCTGCAACTGCAACACGTCCCACGTTCATCCTCGTAGATGGGCACTCTCTCGCTTATCGTTCATACTTTGCTTTCGCCAAAGGGCGAGATGGAGGACTGCGTACCAAAACGGGGATTCCTACCAGTATATGTTTTGGTTTTGTGAAGTGCCTGTTGGAGGTAATGGCAACACAACAGCCTCAAGCAATGGCGATCGCTTTTGATTTGGCTGAGGCAACTTTTCGCCACGAAGCGGACGATACTTATAAAGCCGATCGCCCGGAAACACCAGAAGACTTCATTCCCGACTTAGCAAACCTACATGAGCTGCTGAATGGCTTCAATCTACCCTTTTTCACTGCCCCTGGTTTTGAGGCTGATGATGTTTTGGGAACCCTAGCACAGCGAGTCACTGCGGCTGGTTATAGGGTGAAGATTCTCACTGGCGATCGCGATTTATTTCAACTGATCGACTCTGACAAAGAAATCACTGTTCTGAATTTTAGTCCAGATGCCCTAAAACGCTCAACAAATAGCATCACAGAATTTGAAGCAGAACAAGTCAAAGAGAAGATGGGCGTTTTACCTTCACAAATTGTTGATTTTAAAGCTCTTTGTGGTGATAAATCAGATAATATTCCTGGAGTGAAGGGAATTGGCGAAAAGACAGCAGTGCAGTTGCTAAATACTTATGGTTCACTTGAGAATGTTTATGCTGCGTTAGATGAAATTAAAGGCGCAACTCAGAAAAAACTAGCAGCAGGTAAAGAAGATGCCGAGAAGTCTCGCTATTTGGCAACCATAGTTTTAGATGTTCCTATAGAATTTGATTTAGAAGATTGCAAATTAAAAGGGTTTGATACAAACGTTTTATCACCAATTTTAGAAAAATTAGAATTCAAGTCTTTTTTAGGCAGAATAAACGACCTTCAGGAGCGTTTTGGCGGGCAAGTTGAAGAAAAACAAGAAGCCAAAGTAGACGCAAGTAATACTAACTTTACTAACTCAGAATTTAGTGCTGATGAAGATAATGATTTGTGGTTTTTCAGTGCTAGTGATACAGCCGCCGTTCCACAACAATCTACTTCTCCAATTACACCACGCATCATCAATACCGAAGCCAAATTAACTGAGTTAGTGAAACTTTTGCAAAAATTCACTAATCCAGAAACACCAGTTGCTTGGGATACTGAAACCAGTGATTTAGAACCAAGAGATGCTGAGTTAGTAGGAATTGGTTGCTGTTGGGGGACGGAACCAGATGAAGTAGCCTATATTCCTGTGGGGCATAAAACTGGAGAAAATTTGAGTAAAGATTTGGTGCTAGAAACATTACGCCCAATTCTCGAAAGTGCCGATTATCCCAAAGCTTTACAGAATGCCAAATTTGACCGCTTAGTTTTCAGGTGTCAAGGAATTAACTTAGCGGGAGTGGTGTTTGATCCCATGCTGGCAAGTTACATTCTAAATCCCGATTCAAGCCATAATTTGATGGATTTGTCGCAGCGATATTTGGGATTGATCGCAAAAAGTTACTTAGATTTAGTTCCTAAAGGCAAAACTATCGCTGATATAGATATTCCCGCCGTCGCAGATTACTGTGGGATGGATGCTTATTCTACCTTTGGTTTAGTGGTGAAATTGCGTGAGGAACTGGAGAAAATTCCAGCTTTGTCTAAGCTATTAGTGGAAGTGGAACAGCCACTAGAAGAAGTTTTAGCGCAAATGGAATACACAGGTGTTCGCATTAATTCAGCTTATTTGCAAGAACTTTCGCAGCATTTAGAAACAGAGTTAGCCAGGTTAAAAGAGGAAGCAACTGAAATAGCTGGAGAAAATTTTAACTTGGGTTCTCCTAAACAGTTGAGCCAAATTTTGTTTGAAAAATTGGGCTTAAGCACTAAACATTCTCGGAAAATTCAAACAGGATTTTCTACAGATGCAGCAACACTAGAAAAACTTCAAGAAGATGATAACACTGGCTTTGTTGAGGCGATCATTGAGTATCGCACTCTATCTAAATTAAAGTCTACTTATGTTGATGCGTTACCTGCATTAGTGCGTCCAGATACACAGCGAGTACATACTGATTTTAATCAAGCAGCAACATCAACTGGGAGGTTATCTTCTTCTAATCCGAATTTGCAAAATATCCCCATTCGCACAGCATTTAGTCGCCAAATTCGGAAGGCATTTTTACCAGAAGCTGGTTGGTTAATGGTGGCTGCTGATTACTCACAAATTGAATTGCGGATTTTGGCTCATTTAAGTCAAGAGCCAATATTAGTACAAGCATATCAGCAAAATGAAGATGTTCACACTGTTACCGCGCGGTTAGTGTTTGAAAAAGAAAATATAACGTCAGAAGAACGAGGAATGGCAAAAACTATCAATTTTGGCGTGATTTATGGAATGGGTTCTCTCAGGTTTTCGCGCTCAACTGGGATAGATAAGACCATTGCCAACGAGTTCATTAAGCGGTTTAATGAACGATATCCCAAAGTTTTTGCATATTTGGAACGAGTGAAAAAAGAAGCGATCGCTCTTGGTTATGTAGAAACTATTTTCGGTCGCCGTCGCTATTTTGACTTTACTCATAACAGTTTACGCAAATTAAAAGGCAGCAACCCAGAAGATATCGAACTGAGTAAATTGAAGAATTTGGGTGCTTTTGATGCAGGTTTATTACGCTCCGCGGCTAATGCACCAATTCAAGGTTCTAACGCTGATATTATCAAAATTGCAATGGTAAGATTGCATGAGGTTTTGAAGAACTATCAGGCGCGTTTGTTGTTGCAAGTTCACGATGAATTAGTGTTTGAAATTCCCCCTAATGAGTGGGAAGAATTACAACTACAAATTAAATCGGTGATGGAAAATGCAGTGCAGTTGAGTGTTCCTTTGCTTGTAGAGGGGCGTGTTGGTGAAAATTGGATGGAGACGAAGTAAGTTGAACTGGGGATTGGAAAAATTACATTAATAATTGTCAAATTTTCTTCAAATTGCTAAGAAGCCAGCCTTTCTTGCTATTTTCCACTGCCTCGCAGACCAAGCCGGTGGAAGTCCAATCGAGCGAAGGGTTATGCGGCATTCTTCGGTTCTCGGCCGGCAGAGATCAGAAGGAAGGGTGGGCGGTGAAGTTCGCTAGCCCATTCTGGATGTTCTTCTATCTGGGCGGGACTCGGCCCCCACTCATCGATCGCTAAGATGTGAAAGCCAGCAGCAAGCAAGAGATTGACATAGGTTGAAATCGTTCGATGCTGCTTAGTCACGCCTGGGGCAAGCCAATTCGTGACGCGGGGGCCTTCAATGAGGTACTGGTCGAGTGGCCAAACTCGCGCGCCGGAAAGGAGGGTTTCCCACGTTGCATTCGCGGGCGCCGTGAATATAGGGTGTTCAACTGAGAAGATAAGTTTGCCGTGCGATCGCATTGCGTAAAAAAGCGTGTCCAGAAGTGCAGGCAGTCTTTTGACATAGTGCAGTACCAAGGAGCTGTACACCAAGTCGAAAGCAGCTGGTGGAAGAACCAACGTTTCTAAGTCCGCACGTTCAAAGGTTACATTGGTCAGCTGGGTCTTGGCACGTGCGCGGGCGAGCATTCGCTCGGACAGATCAACGGCAAGGACGGACTCTGCACCAGACTCAGCAGCCCACCGGGAGAACCAACCAAAGCCGCAGCCGAGATCAAGAACACTGAGGGCTTGGAGCGGCGGAAGTAGCCTCCGAAGGGCGCCCATTCAGGCGCACCGTCCAAGCCATGTATCGATCGGGGAAGTTGACCGTATGCTTCAAAGAAGAACTGGTCGTCGTAGATGTTCTGGGCCATGAAGGAACTGTTCGTGATGATCGGGCTTGGTGTGACACCTAACTATAATTATTGTACGGAAAGTTCCCGTATAATCTATTTCTATATATAGATGGCGGTTAAGCCTTAAAAACGACTCTATTTTCAGCGTGGTTTTCATGCTCTATACCTTATTCAGCAGCCGATATAGCTATGTTGTCACCCGTTAAGTCATATAAGGAATTTTAATATGCATCGTCGTTGGTTCTTATCTGCTTTTGCAATTTTGTTGAGTATAGTTTTAGTTGCTTGCACCACTGTAACTACTCAGCAACCACAAACCAAAGTGGAAAATACTACTGAGACGACTAACACAAACTCTCAGCAATTACTAAAAGGTTCAGCAAAAAGAGTTGTTGCTCTTTCTTCACTTTCTGCTGACATTCTCTCCCGACTCGATCAAACAAAAGTTGTCGGAATCACTGGTAGTAAATTATTTAAGAATGACTCGATATTCAAGGATATTCCCCGCGTTAGCGAAGGTCAAAGTCCACCAAATTTAGAGAAAATAGTAGCGTTAAAACCAGATTTAGTTATTGGTGCTGAAGGTTTTTCTAACATCCCAATTCAAAAAATTCAGCAGCTAGGTATTCAAACTTTGCTTACTAAGGTGAATAGCTGGGAATCTCTAGAAGAACTTACTAAAAAGCTCGCCGAGTTAATTAATGCCGATCCTCAGCCTTTGTTAAATCGTTACAAAACGTTCTTACCAGATAAGCCAACTCAGAGTCTTTCAACACTAGCACTGGTTAGTCGTCAACCAATTTTAGCACCAAATAAAAATAGTTGGGCAGGAGATTTGCTGGCGAAATTCCAGGCGAAAAATATAGCAGCAGATTTACAAGGAAAAAGTCCAATCGGTGGCTATGTGACGCTTTCGGCTGAGAAAGTTTTAGAAGCAAATCCAGAGGTGATAATTTTAGTTAATCCTCCACAAGGAAATTCGGAAGCGACGCTTTTAGATTCTTTGAAAAAGGAAAGTTTTTGGCAGCAACTACAAGCAACTAAAAATAACCGAGTCTATGTATTTGATTATTTTGGCTTAGTGAATCCGGGTAGTATAGATGCAATAGAAAAGGCTTGTCAGCAGCTTAAGCAAGCGTTATTTGCACCACAGCCCACTTAGTAGCTCAATACTGGGAGAAAAGTCAATCAAGGATGCATTTATCGGAGGTGATTTTAGATAAAACCCTGATAAAACAAGCTTTTCAGCGTCAGTATGTTTTCAAAAATCAAATCTGAGTTCTATATTAAGGAGTATTATTTACTTATAGATATCAGTATTAAAAAATGCAGATTGCTAAACTTCTCAAAAACTTTTGCCGATGGGTTCGTTTGTTCTTGATAAGTAGACTTGATAGACCTTCAGACAATTTAGTTGTTATTATAATTAGTCTAATACCACTCATTTTTAACTGGAATTTAAATTGGTCAAGTAAAATTATTTTTGAGTTTGACCTATTCAACAAAATTACCACATTATATTTTTATATCACACCTTTATTGCTATTTATCAATAGCTTTTTGTTCAAAGAAGACTTGCTAAAATTTTTTAGTATTCTAGTAGCAGGATTTTTTGGCTGTTTCATTCTTTTTGTGTTTCTTGTACAATTAGCTCTAGGTAATCACATCAATCTTGTTGAGCGAGTAGAATGTCCAAATGGTAAAATTTTTAGTGTTTATGAGAACTTTGAACCGAGTTTTATCACTTCTGATGACGCTATTTGCCGATTTGAGTTACAACAAGAGAGAATTTTTATAGGAGTTATTAAAAACAGTAAAGAAGTTGTAAAAAAGAACTGCCAAGTTAATACTAGAGAACCTAGTTTTCCAAACTGTCTTATAAATGCGTGTACCCGATAGTAAGACAATATGAATTTGACAATTACTATGATTACTTCAATGTTCAAATTACTTTGAAACTGCTGCAAAGCATCTTTATTGTTATTTTATATTAAAAAATAATTAATAAATTCGTGTTTTAAAGCATTCTTTGCACTCAATATTATTACTCAACAAGACTTTGTATTACAAAGCAGTTAAATCAGGGCGCTTCAGCTTTTGCATCTGTCAAACTAATTATTTACAGTGTTGTTGAAGAAGAGATATAGCTAATTCAAAACTGTTAGGTTGAGTTTGCACTGCATAGGCTTCTTTTTCTAAATCTTGTCGTTTGACATCGGTATAGCGTCTAAAAAATGGTAGAGCATAATTGCTTGGTTGAATGTCTAAACCTAAAGTTTTTATTTTTCCTTTTCCGGCACATACTTGGGCTGCATGAACAGTTTCATGGATTAGTGTTTGAATACCAATATGTAACTCAAACACTACAGGATTAATCCAGATTTTTTTGTCAGCTTCTCTTAGTAAACCATAAGCTCCTCGCTTTGGTGGTAGTGCAATGATTACCTGAAACCCTTTCTTTTCTAGTTGATTTTTTAAATCTAAAAATTTTGTTTCTTGATTGGGTATTTGAGAAAGTAACAGTAAGAAATTTAATATAAAAATTTTGCTCATTTACTTTTTTGATATACCAATTCAATTAATGATTGCAACACATCCTTGGCTAAAGACGCGATTCATCGCGTCTCTACAAATAGTTAATTTGTTGCATTATTTTTTCAAATCGGTATTACTTGAAAACATTTGTATTCAATTACAGTGACTTTAACTAAGGCAGCTACTTCTGGATCGACATTAGCGTAGCGATCGCAAAGCCGATTCCCAGTCTATGACTGGGAATAAGGAAGACTGCAAACTAGGTAACTGACTGTGCTTTTAATCTTTTGCAGAACTAATTGGTTTTTGACCAAAAGGGACACTCTTTTTACCTTCAGGAGAAGCACCCCCAAGGCTGCGGAAATACAGCCCTCCAATGGTGAGTAAAAATACCACATATCCCACTGCTTGCACAAGATAGAGATTATCTCTATAACCAAATAAAGATTTGAGAATAATCCCAGGAAACTGTTCGTCAGGTAAGATTGTGGAAGTATTGGAAACCATAGGCCCCAAAATACAGGAGTGGACTTTTGTAAAACGTTCGTAATAGAAACAAAGGCTTTCTGTGGCACGACTGCTAAGGGCAAGATTAGCCACAGCTTCGTCAAAATGTTTCAACGCTGAAACTACCAATCCAGCGACAATCAGCACTAATAAAATGCCCATTACCTGGAAAAACTGGCGGATGTTAATTTTGACACCCCATTTAAATAGCAGCACCCCAATGGCAGATGCGGCTACCAAACCAGCAATAGCGCCCAAGGCTGGCATTAATCCCTGTTGAAAATTAGCTGCAACGAAGAGAACAGTTTCAAAGCCTTCGCGGACAACGGCAATTAAAATTAAAGTAAAAACACCCCAGCCAGCATTTGAATTTTGTGTCAGCGCTTCTGTTACTGCTCCCTCAACTGTAGCTTTCATGAATCTGGCTTGTTTAGTCATCCAGATTAGCATCCAACTGAGCATTGCGATCGCTAATACACTAAATACACCTTCTAGCGCTGGTTCAACAACGGTGGTGTATTGAGGATTCGCGGCTCCCAGTACTTGAATTATCCAACTGAATAGCACACCTATTAAGGCACTGACGACAATGCCAACGCCGACACCAGCATATACCCATGAATTGAGTCGAGATTGTTTAGCTTTTTTTAGCAAAGCTAGCACAATACCAACAACAAGGGCAGCTTCCACTCCTTCTCGAAGTGTTATTACAAAAGTAGGTAGAGCAGTACTAAAATTCATCTTTTGTCCTTTGTCTTTTGTCTTTTGTCATTAGTCCTTTGTCCTTTGTCATTAATCCTTTGTCCTTTGAATTTATTTTTGACTAATGACCAATACTTCGACTCACTTCGACTACGCTCAGGGCAAGTCGCTCAGTACAAGTGACTAATGACTAAGGACTAATGACTAATGACTATGAACCAAAATCGCGTAGCATCTTTTTCAGTTCGAGATTATGCATCTCTTCTTGTCCAATCATACCGCGAGCGAATTCTTCAAGGTAAATGCTGGCATTGGTGACAGTTTCGAGCAATTTTTTATACAGATCCAATGCCTTTTTTTCATGGGATAAACTTTCTTCCAAGATATCCTTGACTTTATGCTGGTAGGTTTCTTCCATTGGGGCGATTTTCAGGGAGGGATGCCCATCTAAACCGGTAAGAATTTCTCCCACTTGTTCGGCATGAAGTAAAGATTCAGTTGCCTGTGCTTTGAAAAAAGCCACAATTGGAATACGGTTAGGGCCAGTTACCATCAAAGAATAATGTGTGTAGCGCACTACTCCTGCTAGTTCAAATTCCATGATGGCGTTTAGCAGGTCAATAGTCTTTTTATGGTCAAGTTCTTGCATCAGTTGTTAGTTAAAGTAACGAAGGGAGTGTAATTAGTTAGGAGTTAGAAGTGAGGAGTTGGAAGTTAGGAGTTAGTAATTTGGGATTCATAACTCATAATTCATAATTCATAACTCTTAACTCCTAACTCCTAACTATTTTAAACTCCTTAACCTATACTTCCCATTAAATTAAAGTGTTATCGCTGTGCTTGGGTATTGGATTTGTCAACCACTTTTTGAGAGTTTTCCTCAATGGTTTTCACCAGTTTGGTAACATCATTAGGAATTTTTACTGCTTTTGCTGGTGGGATGGCGGCGGGCCAAACTTTTATTAGTTCAGCAAAACTAGTGTCGATCGCTTTGTGTGCTTCGGGATCTGCTTGAGCTACTTGACTAGAAATTCCTTTGTATAATTCATTGGCGTAAAAGACAAAACCACGGGAGTCTTGATACTCAATTGGCGCGGTTACTTTACCATTTGCGATCGCCGCACCATATTCGGAGTTAGCCGAATCTAGTAGTTCGTTAATTACTTGGAGCGCAAATCCTGGTTTTGAGCGTTGATCTGCTGGCAAAGCTGCGATCGCTCCATCAACTGCTTGCATTGAAGAAGTAAAATTAGTTTTAACTTTGCTATCCTTCGGACTAGATTTCACTAAATCTTGCAAACTCACCAAAGTTGTCTTAAATTCTTTGACTTTGCGTTCATTAAGTTGATCTTCCACATCAACGTAAATCTCCTCAACTGGATGCCCAATATGAGGTTCTGCCTGTTTCGGCTGATTCTGATCTAGCAGTTCTTTGGCTACCAAAAGATGCCCTTTCATTAAGCCTAATTTAGACATATAATCAACATCTTTTGCCTCACCTGTGAGTACTACTTCTTGAACGCCAACCTGGTCTTTAATTTGGTCGAACTGTTCTTGAGTAATTATTTTTTTAGTAACTAAATCTTCTGGTTTCCCATAAGGACGACCTGCCTGGATTTTGTTAGATAAAGCTGGAACACCTAGTTTGGCTTCAAACTTATCTAATTCTGACAATATAGCGCTATTAATGTTAATTTTTTCTTTGCTACCGTGACCACTATGACTGTTATTACTTACTGCCTCTGTAGCTGGAGTGCTAGCAACTGGTGGTGATGGATTTTCTGCGGTTGGGGTATTACTACAAGAACTCAAGGTAACTATTACCGCTGCTGCTGCTGCTAAACATATATAACGAAGTTTTATCATCTTTGCTCCTCGCACAACTAAAAAGGTATTAATTGAAACATTTCAAACTATTACTCAAACTATTACTAGAAAGTAGTTTGTTTGACAGATTGTCATAGATTTTACTGTTGCATATAATGAGATTTTTTATCAACTAGTTTGCTAAAATTTTAATAAATTAATTACAAATTACTAAGAATATTGTCAAGAATGTTTAACATTATTTTGAGAGTTACTATCAGCAAGTACTTCAAATTGACCCATGCAACCGTTTTCTGCGATCGCATCTTGATGGGGATGGAACATATACTTACCTGGATAACGAAAAGCAAATTCTAAGATGTGCCTTTCTGCGATACCCATCGTAATCACATCTGCTTTCTCACTAGCAGTCATAGTCATGCCGTAGCGATAGACATCAAAAAAGTTGGCGTGGAGATGAAACGTCACTGCCGGATCGTATTCAATGATGTTGAGGACATACAGCCGAATCAACTGATCTTTGTAAATGCGAATCGGGTTATGCATGTAATAGTGGGGCAGACCGTTGAAGGCGTAATAATCGTTATGGCTATCATCATTCACGTCATATCCACCCATCACTAGTACGATTTCATCAGCTGGGGGACGAGGAGTCGGTGGATCGATGATAAACATTCCGTACAGTCCCTTGGCAATGTGACGGGTCACTGGTTCAATATGGCAGTGGTATAAATGAACGCCATAAGGTTCAGCATCAAATTCGTAGATTGTGGCATTACCATTGCTGATTGGGCGAACACCATCCATTTCTGCTGGATGAACGCCATGAAAATGTAAAGAGTGAGAATGTCCAGCGTTGTTGAGAAATAGTACCCGGATGCGATCGCCCTGTTTTGCCCGTAGCGTTGGCCCTGGTATGCGACCGTTTAAATCCCAGATGTTGTAAGAGACAGCACTATTGAGTTTTATGATGGAAGAACCAGCAGTTAACTGAAATTCTCGGATAGTCCGCCCATTTTCTTGCTTCACTGTCCCATAATCAAAATCTCTCAACATCTTCATTGGGTTAGTAACGTCGTCTGGTGCTGACCTATCGAATGGCGGCACTTTAACGATTGACTTACTTGGTAGATTTAGCATTTGCCAAAGTCCAGCTGCACCAGTTATTCCAGCACCTGCTAGGCCCAGCTGCAATAATTGACGGCGGCTCCAAGGTTTTCCGTTACTTAGAGCGAAGTTGTTGGGCATGACATTTCGTTACGGTTAGCGCCAAAAAAGAATTGCAAAAGATTTGCAATTGCTTTTAGATATTAGAGGAATTAATAATTATTGTCAATAATTTTTCAGTGCTTCTAAATTGCCAGTTAAGTTGTTAAATCTAGATCAAACTCTAAAAACTATCGCAATATTTTTGTGGTTTTAACTGTATTTATACGCTTAGTTATGTATAAATAACATTTACACAAACATAGCTATTTCATACATATTCCTGATATTCTTATTGCTTCAGCAATACTTACAGTATAAACAATGAGTATAATAGCACCTTGAATATAGACACAAGCAAGAAACTATTGCTAGTCTTTAGTGTATTGAATTGGTTTAGAGATAACATAAGTTACCTTTATTCAAGGATTTTTGAATGCTTGGCAATGTAAGAACTTTTAATTTTTAATTTTTATCTGTTACCTTCGTGTTAGCAACGCTGAAAATGCCGTCACTCAAAATCATGTGTCATTCTTTTGTTATTTGTATGGACTTTATGTGTAGATTTCTGCATCGCGATCTACCAATGTCAAAGGATAGTATAGTATTCACTAAAGTCGAATTACACAATACATTTGATACACACTTGTCAAATACAAAGTTGATGGTATATCTTTTTGCAATCAAGCGGCGTTATGCCCTTTGATTGATGAATTACCCAAATTTATTATTAGGAGGTCAAAAATGACTAGTTTTTCTCATATTTCACTATTGCAGAAGACCGCAGGTATTACCTTATCCAAACCTGTTCAGGTAACGCTTTATATGCTCTTATCTTCTTTAGTTATCTGGACTGTTTTATTCTCCACCTATCCTGCGGTTCATAACACAGCACACTCAGCGCGTCACCACACATTAGGCGTTGCATGTCACTAAATTATCATAATCACAAGATTTTTAGGTGCATGAAGCTTTGCTACATCACATAACAAAGTTACGACGCTAAAATAGTGCAAATTTCGCGCCAGTTTTTTGCTGGGAAATAACTTTTAGGTTTTGTAGAGATGCTTTATCATCTCTACATCACCTTAACTGATTTAAGATGATGTCTGATTTTTGACTAATTCTTTGACTGGGATTTTTTTACCTAGTAATAATCTGGAGTAACTTTCATCCACTCCTATCAATGCTTAACTTGCAAAAATTACATAAGCTTCACATTTACCGTAAGTTTTTATGAAAAAATATCGACTTTTTGGAGTTATCAGCGCTGTTTGCATTGTTTTGTCAGTTCTTTATTCCTTTGTGGGAAATTCCCAAGTTCCTACGTCCAGAGTCCTACTTTCTACCAACCCACCTTTAGAACGTATTCTCCCCTTTGAAGCAGAAGCAGAAAAACTACAATCTCCTGTTACTTTGACTTTACAAGCTGTTGATGCTGCGGGTAAATCTTTAACAAATGCCAAAATTAATTTACAAATTCTGACACCACCGCGTAATCCTTGGTTAACAACAGATTTTCCCATTGTTGAGGGGACAAAATTGTTGGAAATGAATGCTAATGCACCTGATGGAAAGCTAGAAATTCAGCAGATGTTACCCATCCGTGGTAATTACCAACTGTTAGTTAAAGTGTCACCTTTAGTAGCAAACACTTTTGCTGCTTATGAACAAAGTTTAAATATTAATGTCCACGAAAATCCCATCAAATATAAATATTTTGCTGTAATTGCAGCTATTTTACTGTCACTTGGATTGTTGGGTGGTTGGATTATTGGCGGTCAAGAAGAACTACAACAAGGAGAAATTGCACCACAGTCAGTTCGCCTTTTATTAAGTGCATTAACTGTAGTGGCTATAATAACTCTATTAGTTATCAATATTAGTGCAGAAGTTGCAGAAGCTCATGGCAGCGAACATCACTCAACTAGTACCGAAGCCATTGCACCATCATCTCAAAAATCTCAGGGATTAGAAATCAATCTAGAGGGAGATAAAAACGCAACTGTCGGAAAACTTGCGAATTTAGCGTTACAAGTGAAAGATACCGCAACCGGACAACCCATAACAGATGTAGCATTGCAGATAAAAGCGATCGCTACAGAACACAATTTAACAGTCTTTGACTACAAAGGTATTCCCGACGAACAAGGTAAATTAACATGGCTAGAACAATTTTTTGATGGTTCACCCCACAAAATCGAGGTGGAAGCCACTCCTATACCAGGATCTAGCCGTCAATTTACACCAGTGAAGGTAGCGCAGGAAGTTGAAGTTGAAGCGATCGCACCACCAATCTACATCCGATTAATTGGTTTATTTTACTTTACAACCTTTGTCGGCATTGGTATGGCGATTGGATTGTTAATACAACATCGACGAAAACCACAAGCAAGGACAAATTAGTAATATCATTGTACTAAAAATTCCTGCTAATACAAAGATGTAGATTAATCTATTAAAATAGTTGTGGTTGAACCACAACTATTTTTTTGTTAAGGAGTTTTATCAACTATAAAAAGTAGTGTTATGGGATAAAATAAGCTCTTTTAACAGCTTTCAAGGTAAAACTTATGTTCAAATTTGGGATTTTCAATAAATTAGTATATTTATTAAGTAGAATTTTATTATTTACAAGCTCATAAAATTAAGATTTACCGAGAAATTAAGAAAGTAATGCTGACAAAAATTGCGTTTGAAACAATTCTGGAACGTGCTTTGATGGGATACGACTTATCCCCCGAAGAGGGAGTCGTATTATTACAACAAACAGAGCCAGAGGCGATCGCAGCAATACGTACTACATCCGATACACTCTGCCACACACAAGCAGGCGATACTGTCACCTACATAATTAACCGTAATATTAACTTTACTAATATTTGTGAGCAGCACTGTAGTTTTTGTGCATTCCGTCGAGATGATGGTGATGCCGATGCATACTGGTTAGATTCGGCGCAAATTTTGGAAAAGGCGACAGATGCAGTAAAATGGGGTGCAACAGAAATCTGTATGCAGGGGGGATTAAATCCACAAGCACTGATAAATGGTAAATCTTTGCCCTACTACCTCAAAGTCGTAGAAACCATTAAACAGGAATTTCCCCACATACATTTACATGCTTTCTCTCCCCAAGAAGTGCAATTTATCGCCAGACTTGATGGACTGGAATATGCTGAGGTGATTACTGCTTTGCGCGATGCTGGTGTTGGCTCAATGCCAGGAACAGCAGCGGAAGTGTTGGACGATGAAGTAAGGCGGATATTGTGTCCAGAGAAGATTGACACAGCCACTTGGCTAGAAATTGTTAGCACTGCTCACAAATTAGGCTTGCATACCACTAGCACCATGTTATCTGGGCATATTGAAACCCACGAACAGCAAATCGGACATTTAGAAAAATTGCGATCGCTCCAAAAAACCGCTATCAATCGGGGATATCCAGCCAGGATCACAGAGTTTATTTTATTACCCTTCGTAGGTCAAGAAGCGCCCAAATCCTTACGTCGCCGTGTTGGACGCGATCAACCAGTTTTAAGTGATGCCCTGCTGTTAGGGGCTGTAGCGCGGATTTACTTAGGTAATTGGATTCCTAACCATCAGCAGAGTTGGGTAAAACTGGGGCTTGCAGGCGCGACAGAAGCCTTAGCTTGGGGTTGCAACGATATCGGCGGCACATTGATGGAAGAACACATTACCACAATGGCAGGTGCTTTGGGTGGTACGTGTATGGAAGTGGAAACTTTACAAACTGCGATCGCTTCTTTAGGAAGACCTTACCAACAACGGGATACTCTTTATCAAAAAGTTATTAGTCGTTAGAAATTGGGAATTAGGCATTGGGCATTGGGCATTGGGCATTGGGCATTGGGCATGGGAAAGAGGCAGAGGGGAAAGATTTACTACAACTTCTCCTCTGCTCCCCTGCTCCCCTGCCTCCCCTGCCCCTCTGCCTCCCCTCCCCTGCACTCCACACTCTTCACTCAATTGATCCCCAAGTTACCAATCCAAGATAGGATGGACGTTGATTTACGTATTCTTTTACTTAATGCATATGAAGCGCTATTGGTCGCGTTTGCTTGCGCTGGTTTTGGTTGTAGCTATCGGCTTAATGGGTTGTTCTGGCAGTCCAGATAGTTTGACTGGGGATTATCGTCAAGACACCTTAGCTGTGGTCAATATTATGAGACAAGCTCTGGATCTTTCACAAGATTCACCAGACAAAGCAGCAATTCAAGCAGAAGCGCGTCAAAAAATTAATGACTTTTCAGCTCGCTACCAGCGGGTTAACTCTGTTTCTGGTCTTGGCTCGTTTACAACCATACGAACAGCCCTCAATTCCCTAGCTGGACATTACAGTTCTTACCCAAATCGTCCTGTACCCGAAAAACTCAAAAATCGTCTAGAAAAAGAGTTGCAGCAGGTAGAGACAGCGCTAAAGCGTGGCGGTTAACTATTTAATTACTAGTTCGTAATTCGTAATTCGTAATTAAAATGGCTACAGAGCTAACACTGATTATAAATATGAATTACGAATTAGTTTTACCACTTTGTTAAGTTGATCTGAGTCAAAGTTGAAAATTTTCAATTTTGTTTATGTAGCCACAGCTGCACACAGGCTCAAGCGACTCATAATTTTGATAGTGCAACCCGATCGATAACAAGCTCTGTGCTTGAATGACCTTGGTCGCGAATGAAAGTCAATGTTAAATTTGGAATTTTTGACGGTTTTACGCGCTTTTGCACCTGCTTAATTAACTCAGGTGTAATATCAAAATTAAACTTTTTTATACCTTGGTTTGGACTTGGTACATCAAAGAAATTAGCTGAACCGATATAGTAAGTATCGATATCAGCGATCGCTTTGAGGCTTGGTAAATTAAGATAAACGCTGTAGTTTCCTATTGGCTCACCCTGATAAGCGACTTGAATTTCCAACAGATAAACTTCCTCAGACCTAGCCGTACCAATTTCCAGAGGGGTAGATAAGGGAAAAGTTATTTGCGTTGGTGCCAATGGATTATCTGTCAACTTTGTTTTAACCTGTTGAGAGGAAATAAACTTTGCTTGCTGCTGCTCTTGAGTTGCAAGATTAAAGGATGATTGGGTATTCACTAAAACCTCATCTTTCCAATTAATTTGGCGAATATTATTTTGAGATACCTGTACGTGTGTATTATTTAAATTAAGTATATTCAAAATAGTAAATATGATTAAAAACAGAGTAAAAATCAGCTTGGTCATAATTTAACTATTCATAATGTAAGTTCTTTGTCAATAGTTACTTACTGTTTATTAAATTTTACTGCAAAGATAACAGAATGGTGTTGTTGGCAAATTCAGTAGCTTAGTGACAAATAGATGAAAGCGATCGCATACCTCATATAATTGAAGCGAGATAAACGCGATCGCCTTGAATTCACTTAAAGTCTTTCAAACTGCTTATATAAGTCAGATTTTAGTTACGCTAATTTGCGTAGCGTAATATTCTCAATGTAAATTTCCTGCGAACGAGCAGTACTATCTGAGACAAACTTTACCTCTATATTTTCTGTTTGAGGCTCTTTCAATTCAGATAACTGTGCATTCACTTCTTTAGTGATATCAAAAACAAAGGTTTTACTGTTTGCATCTTCGCCATGCACATCAAAGAAGTTAACAGAACCAACATAGTAGCGATCTATATCGCTGATTATGCTAGAGATCGACTTGGTACGGGGCAAATTGACATAGACGTTATAGTTGCCGATTGGTTTTTCTGTGAAAGACAATTTAACTTCCAACAAATATAATTCCTGTCCCACAGATTCGTTTGCAGTCCGAGCGTCTAAGAATACTGGAATTTTTTGCAGAGGAGTAGATAATGGCACAGTCACATCTGTCAATTTATTTAAGCTCTGATGAAGTTGTTGCCCATCAGCCAGAACAGAAACGGGTGAGGCTAGTCTAGCCCTCAATTCTGTTGGTTTTATGACAACGCTTTTAACAAGTGCTACTTTTGCATCTGGATCTAGGCGATCGTATTTATAGTCCACACTATAAACTGCATCAATGACTGATTGAGGAGTGTTGTGACTCACTAGATTACCATCTTCATCAGCAAAGGTATAGATTGGGGCTAAATTCGATGGTAGGGGCAAATCCTCCGGTTTCGCTTGTCTAGCTTCTTTTTGTTCTGGGTTTGTTGGTGCTTTTTGCCAAGACTCCCAATAGCGATCAATGCTAGAATGATGTATCCAAAAGATAGTATCGAATCCAGCAGTACCAACATCTCCCATTAGCCCGATTTGAGCGGGAGCAGGCTGATTATTCCAGATAGGATTGGCTGCATCACCAACATCACCACCTATGTAACCATGCATTTCACCATGAGGTGAATTCTCAATTTGATTACTAAAATTGAGAGGCGATTGATTAAAAATATTAGTCTTGTATGCTTTGTTTTTATCCTTCTTAATCTGTTGTTGTTCGATTTGTTCAACCGCTCCACCAACAAAATTGAGGACACTATTTCTCAAGTTTGTATATAGAGAGCTAGATGTGATAAATTCCGGTGGCATGGTTCTTTTGTCTGCCCTAGTGTAGTCCCAGTATGGAATTGCAAATTGAGGATCTTTAGAGAGTTTACGAACAATTTTTTCAAAGTAAACTAGGTAAAGTCGATGCCAAGGTAAAAAGTTCTTGCCAGCAATTTGAGCTATGGGTAAGTTTAAATTTTGATCTTGTCTTCCATGAGTGCAATGTTGCCAAGCCTCTAACAGTTTTTGTACCTCTTGTTGCTGCTGTGGATCGTTGAATGCAGCTTCAGTATATTTGTTACAGAGTGAGTTACTCTGGGGAAAATTACTCAAACCTGGAGTCCAATGGATTGCACCTTGGTAATACCAACTTTTAGAATCTTGACAGGCCAAAGCTCGCATTTGTGCCAAGGCATTTGCCAATGAGTTTAAATCCTTTTTACCTTTTTCAGAGAAAACACTACTGCGAGTATATTTTATCTGCTTGATCTGCACACCTTGGACATTTGGCTGGAAAGATTGGGCATAGGCTTTACTTGGCCCTAGCAGGATGCTGACAGTAGTAAATATTGCTAAAATCAAAGCGATCAATAATTTCTTCATAATTTTATTGAGAGTTTGAGTAGCACAGCAATATACGGATATAATCTAAGATATTCCGCATTTTTAAATATTTTCGAGTTGATTCAGCTAGAAAAAATAAGTATTTGATTCCAGCTGCTACTTAGGCAAAATGCTAATATTCCTCTCACAACAAAAAACTACTAATTTATCAGAGTTTTTAAATGGGGAATATACATTGATATTAAGTATGACAGTATGTCATATTTTATTAAATCAGAAAAAAATAATTATGTATTTATTGTGTCCAGAGTTTATTCTATTTAACAAAATACTTAAGACTTCTAAACATAGCGGGTCAATACTGTGTAGGTTTTGAGAAAAAGTAAAAGGAAAAATAAAAAAGCTTTAACCTAAACTCAATTCCAAGTTAAAAATGCTTTAGCCTAAGCAGTATTGATAGTACAATATGCTTGGCTTAAGGGTTATTGGTGTAGATAATTGGTCTTTCAAGACGCCATTTATTGCGTCTCTACATCTGGGTTTTCTTGCTCATTCTGAACTGTATTGATTGATAGTGGGTGGAGATTGAATGGTTAACTTTCGGCTGCATCTTATTTTTGAGAAATAACTGCTCCAAGGTACAGAGAAGTCTGAGTGGCAGCTTTTTTCACTCAGAACTTTGATGGAGCTAGGGGAATATAGAGTTTGAGAGCTATTTTGCGTAAGCCTCCGAAAGACAAGGAAGGAAGAAGTAGCGTTGATTGCACAATTTGGAGTTCCCCAAGCGGCGAAACCCACGCTCCCTAGAGCCATTCATCCCGATAACAGACCGCTATTTGTGGTAGGGTTAATCAACAGTGAGCTTAGTAGTGAATGCATTGGTGCTATACCAATCGCCACAGAGCCAACTGTTCTGCCTAGTCAATGGCAGTCGATTAAAGTTATAGCTGAAGCTGAAGGTGCATCCAAGTTAGTTACTGAGTCAGAGAGTTTATTATTTTACATATCTAAATTTTCTCAAACTTTTGTAGTGGGCTGGAAAGCCAGCTCAGTTAGCAACTTCCAGTTTAAAAAACATCCCATCCCTGCGGGATGCTTTGCGAACGTAGGAGTACAATGTCTAGAACCCCTAGAAATGTAAAAATAATTTTGGATAATTTATTTTTTGTCAGTTCCTTAATGTAATTTCAATGTGGAACAGCTTATAAAAAATATGGCAACAGAAATACGTGTTTAGGAGTCTTGAAAAAGTAGGTTTCAAAATCTTTGTTACTGAACTATAAATTTTGATACACATTGCCCACAATTATCTAAGTTGGGGCCGATGATTATTGTGTCCATCTACTGCTAGATATGTCTAACCGTCCCTTGAACTTTGCAAGATCGATATTATTTTGGCGGCGCTTATTTGCTGTTGTTTTTACTAGTAGTTTTTTGCTACCCAACTTGGGAAGCGAACCAGCAAAGGCGCAAGTAACTGAGTATTGTCAGTTATCATCAGCTGCGGCGCAAGAAAAAGAAAACTTACGTTTGTCAGCGCTTAAAGGCAAACAAGATGCTCAAACGCGCTACCAAAGCATAATACAAGAACAGGCGCAGAAATTAAAGCAATGTCGCTCTCGAACTTGGCCGCAAACCCAAGCCCTTTGGTTACGCTTGTATCCCTGTGACGTTCAGCCAGGAATAATCGATCAGATTATGGATCGCATTGTTAATCGTGGCTATAACCAAGTTTATATAGAAGTATTTTACGATGGGCAGGTACTTTTACCAGCAAGAGCTAACCCGACGGTTTGGCCTGCTGTAATTCGCACTCCAGGGGCAGAAAATATTGATATACTCGCTACGGCAATTAAAAAAGGTCGGCAACGTGGTTTGAAGGTCTATGCCTGGATGTTTACCACAAATTTCGGCTATACTTACGCCCAGCGCCCAGATAGAGAAAGTGCGATCGCTCGTAATGGCAAAGGTCAAACAAGTTTATATGTGGTAGATAATGGCTCTCAACTATTTATCGACCCCTACAACCCACAAGCAAAACGAGACTACTACAAATTGGTACAAGAAGTTTTACGCCGTCGTCCAGATGGCTTGCTATTGGATTACGTGCGTTATCCTCGCCAAGCTGGAAGTGATTCTATCGCCACTAAAGTTTCAGATTTATGGCTATTTAGTCCCGCAACCCAAGAAGCTTTATTTAAACGGGCACAGAATTACAAAGGGCTGGACTTGATTCGCCGCTTTTTGAGTAAGGGATTCGTCACTCGTGGAGATGTAGCTGAAGTTGATAAGCTTTATCCCCAGGAAGGAGAACCCCTTTGGCAAGGACGCATCCCACTAGCGCAAAAGTCAATCCTGCCTGCAACCGATAGACAACCAGTTTTACAATGGGAGTTGTGGCAGCTTGCCGTTGCCCACGCTATGCAAGGAATTCTAGATTTTGTCACCATCGCTAGTTACCCTGCAAAGCAGCAAGGTGTTTCTACAGGAGTGGTGTTTTTTCCTGATGGCAACCAAACTGTTGGACAAGGGTATGATTCCCGTTTACAACCTTGGGATCGTTTCCCCAATACATTAGAATGGCATCCTATGGCTTATGGGAATTGCGGTAATGCCAGTTGTATCGTGTCGCAAGTGCAAAGGGTTTTGAGTATGGCAAAACCAGGTACACAGATAATCCCAGCTTTAGCCGGTCAGTGGGGAAAATCTGTTAGTAATCGTCCATCCCTAGAGGTGCAAATGCAGGCACTCCGGCAATTTGCCCCCCAACTGAAGGGAGTTAGCCACTTTGCCTATTCTTGGCAATATCCTCAGAATGATAGCGATCGCAAATTCTGTCGAGTTAAGTAGACTTTTTGCAGAATTAGTAAAAAGGGATTGAATTTCCCTTTTAACTTTTAACTGATAGAATCACACACTTTACAAATTCATACTAAATATAGTTAACATCATAACTACAGCTTAAGTATAGTGTGTAGCGAGTCGTTGGAATGCCGAGGGTGCTGGACTATCTGCGAGGTACTGGCGTATTATCTCAGCACACGCACCTGGGCTTAACAAAGAGGTATCAACTTCAAGGTCATAGATGCCAGGGATGTGGACTTCACGTTGCCATAACTGAACCGGATGTGGTATTGGGGAGTCAGCTGTACTTCCCACATTCGACCCGGTGTTTTGTCGTCGTTCCATAATGATCTCGATCGGGCAGTGAACGCCTACAAACAAAACCGGCAATCCCTTCAAACGTCGGGCACTATCAGCCAGAATACCCCGCTTTATTGCGTAGGCGTCATGGTGTCCGACATCAACCACGACATTCAGACCCAAACGGCTGTGGGCAGCGATAGACTCATACATAGCACTGTAAAGAATGGGAACAAAGGGTTCGATGTCCTGGCGTTCTCCCCCTGGCCGCAAACCGATCCCAGGCAGGTATCGTGCGGGAGTCATTTGCATAAATCTATCAACACCCAAATTCATCCACAGACCATCAAATGTCTCCTGAATCACTGCGACAATGCTCGACTTCCCCGATCGCGGGACACCATTCAGGATGATAATCTGTCCTAACTCCTGTGTCTGCCCCATGATTCCTCCTAGCATCCTTAATACATATAGTTAGCAGTTCCACGTTAGGGCTAAAACGTTGAATAGGCAAGAATTCAGGAGTCAGAATTTAGAATTCAGAATCAAGACGCTGTGCGTAGCGTCTCTGAAAGAGAAGCCTCTCGAACGCGAGTGCATTTACTTTTGGGAAAAGAGAAGGCTTTACGCTGCGCTATCCGCCAGTTCTACAGAATTCAGAATGAATTTAGGACTCTTGAATTCTGTTCGATTGTCCGAAAAATGACTTTATTACCAAAGTTTCGGCAGGTTCAGTTCACGATTAAGTCCCTACTTTTCAACTCAATTTAAAGCCAAGTCCTCTGGTGTATTACAGTTAAATAGCATTTCGGGTTCTTCTAAGGGCAAAACTTCTACCGGATATTGCCGAAGCCACTGCTGAAACGATCGCCCGCCTTGGTTGATAAACTCTAGGAGTTGTGGCAGACAGCGACGGCGATAGAAACCACACAGAGGCTCCCAACCTTTGGGATGATAAGCTAAAGCTGCGATCGCATTATCCCCCACGCGATCGAGTTGAGTTATCCAATCTTGCAACACCTCAACCCGCAACCTCGGTAAATCGCAAGCTAGCAGCAGCACCCATTCTGTCTCGACTTCGGCTAGCCCTTGAGCAAATCCAACTAGAGGCCCGTGGGCTAAAGATTCTCCAGACAAAGGCACTTCTCGGATAAACTGACAACCAGGCAAAAGCAAGTCTTGATAGCGTTCTGGCCAGGGAGTTACTACATAAACTGTATCAGCACAGCTTTGAGCAATCCCACAAACTCGCTGCAACAATGGTATCCCTTGAATGGAAATCAAGGCTTTATCTTGACCCATCCGAGAACTCTTACCCCCAGCTAACACAATCGCTGTTAATTCGCTTCTGGTCGTCATAGTTATAGATCGAATTGGGGTCTGGGTACTAGTAACTGAGGATTAGGCACTAGAGAGGAGAATAATACATATTCAATGCCCAATGCCCAATGCCCAATGCCCAATGCCCTATGCCCTATTTTGACTTTTCTCCACTTGCTGCAATAAATGCTCTACGCTTTCTGCTGGTGCCAGACACTTCAAACCTTGGCAAACTAACCCAACGCTTCTCTCTGGTAAATCAGATATTATGGCAAACACAGCTGCGGGTAAATACTTGGGGATCAAAGCGTTGATTTGCTCAGTGGTGCTGCGAATCAAGGTAGAGTTACGATACCAATCCAAAGCTGTAAACAAGCTGGGACAAGCTTGGGGAGCGCGATGCATTATACTCCTAAAAGCTTTCAAACCAAGTTCCGCTAAATCCAAATAATCTAGATTATCGGTGAGTAGGGCCAGACGCACAAGGTTAGCGATCGCAATTCCATTAGCTGATGGTGTCGCATTATCAGCGTAACTGCGCTCTCTGACAATTAAATATTGACTAGAATCTCTTGATGTGTTATAGTAACCACCCAATTCTACACTCCAGAGAAATTCGTTAAATTCATTTTGGATAGCGATCGCATTTTCTAACCATTGCTTATGCTCTGGGTTGCAAGCTTGTAAATCCAAGAGAGCTTTAACAAACAAAGCATAATCTTCAGACTGCGCTAAAACGGTTGCTTCTCCTTGATAGTTGAGTCTCTGGAAACGTTCATTGACAAACTGATTTTCCAAAATAAAATTCGCCGCTCGTGCTGCTAATTCCAGATATAACGGTTCTTGAAAAACCCCAGCAGCCTTAGCCAGCCCAGAAATCATCAAGCTATTCCAGGCGACAATCATCTTTGTATCTGTCACCGAGGGAATGCGACCTGGCCAGTTAGTAGTTTTTGCTTCCTGGTTGTTACGAGCTGGGGGAAAAGTTTCTAGTGACTCAGAATTAACGCCATAACGGACGGTAAACAGCTTACTCAGTGCCATTTCCAGCGTTACACTCAGTTGACCTGAATTCCTTCTTTGTAAAACATTACGTCCTTCAAAGTTGCCGTTAGGCGTCACCGTAAACTGCTGTTGTAATGCCGTTAATTCTTCAGGCGTTAACAGTTGTTGTAATTCGCTGTAACTCCAGACGTAAAAGGCTCCTTCTTCTGGTTCTACTGCCGTGGGAACAGTGAAGCTGTCGGCATCTTGAGCAGCATAGAAGTAACCTTCAGGCGCAGTCATTTCCCGCCTCAGCCATTGTACAGTTCCAGCAACCGCCCTCTCAAAGGCTAGCTCTTGTACTCCTGCACTCCATAAAGAAGCCAGATACTCGACAATTTGTCCATTGTCGTAAAGCATTTTTTCAAAGTGGGGTACTGTCCAAGTCGGGTCAACAGTATAGCGATGAAAACCACCGGCTACATGGTCATAAATGCCCCCTAGCGCTAAGTCTAGTCCTCGCTGGGTAGAAACTTGCTTGCCATCATAGCGAGATTCAAAATTAAATCGAGTTCCCCGCAGCGCTAATTCTGTGTAGGGAATCATCGGAAAGCTATTGCCAGATTGATTAGGAGTAATTACACCTGTGCTGGTTTCCCAACCTTGGCGGAGTAATTCCCGGTCTTCAAGCTCATCTGTTGTACCGTCTTGCAATACCGCAGACGTGAGCAGAGACTCAATAATTAAGGCTTTGCGTTGCTGTAATTCTGCTTTTTCGGTGTCGTAATAACGGCGAAGGGCTTGCAACACCTGCAAAAATCCCGGACGACCATAGCGCGGGTCTACAGGAAAATAAGTACCAGCGTAAAAGGGCACTAAATCTTCTGGGGAAAGAAAAATATTTAAAGGCCAACCCCCTTGACCGCTCATCATCTGCAAAGCTTGCATATAGATGCTATCGAGGTCAGGTCTTTCTTCCCTGTCTACTTTGATGGGAAGATAATTGGTATTCATGTAGTCAGCGATCGCAATATCAGAAAAAGCCTCGCCTTCCATGACAGTACACCAGTGGCAACTAGAATAGCCAATGGAAAGAAAAATCGGTTTATTTTGCGCCCTTGCAGTTGCAAGTGCTTCATCACACCAAGGCCACCAATCAATTGGGTTTTCGGCGTGTTTGCGGAGATAGAGGCTCTTAGCTTCAGCAAGGCGATTAGTCATGATTAAATGCAATTAGTTGCCTTCTTTGCTCAGTCTACCCTGTTCTTAGGAGTGTGAGCCTAGACAGCTATATACATTAAGTAAGAAATTCAACGAGCGAATTATCCCTTTATTTTTAATCTCGCCTAAGTAAGTTGGTGTAAAAAAATGCAGTTTTGTAGTCAGCGCTAATTACAAGGCAATTAATTATCCTTATATAAGGGACATATAAGGGACTTTCAGCGAACGTAGGGGTGCAAGGCTTTGTGCCCCTACAAATCTACAAATAATTTTGGATAATTTATTTTTTCTCAGTCCCTAATAATTGGGTTTATCTACACCTACTTACTTACACCACTACAACTTATGAAACATTTTTATTGAAAAGATCGCAATAGCAAGCTAACAATATTTGGTGGTGTTTCTCGCACAGGTGATGCTGTCTTTGTTTGTATTAAAGTATTTGGGCTAAGTCCTGCTATCAGATGGAGCAAGAAGGTGATGATGGCGGCTTGCATAAGTTTTTCCAGCATGGCACGTCTCTCTCTGAATGGATAGCATTTCAACTGTGACTGGTTATTCTAAATACACCTCGTACTCCCGATTTACCGAATCTAACAAAAATAACTTGATAAATGCCGAAGGAAATCCTAAAAAAATGTTTAAAATGTTACTGGTAGTTAACATAATTTCCTAAGCAAATCGGATTTCGGTTATCGGTTTAATCAATACATCGCCAAGGTTGTACAGCAAAGTCCGAGATATAAGATTGGCGACAATTGAAGTTTTTTGATTTATTCTTCCCTAAACCGGAATATTTTCTTAGACAGCTTTTGTCGCTAAAAAGTGCCCTTGGAGGTTGAATCTATTGCAAAAGCAGATTTTGCTCCTTTGGTGAATCAGACAGAATAGCCAAGATTTACTTATATCTACTTAGCAATAGTAGAGATCAGCCCCAGTTTCGTGCTGTCACCGATAAAATGTATTTAAAGTAGCCACAAACACGCTTCCATGATTCCTATCGTTATTGAACAATCGGGTCGAGGTGAACGCGCCTTTGACATCTACTCACGGCTGTTACGTGAGCGCATCATCTTTTTGGGACAACAAGTTGATAACAATATTGCCAACTTGATTGTTGCCCAACTGCTGTATTTGGATGCTGAAGACCCGGAGAAAGACATTTATATGTACATCAATTCTCCCGGTGGTTCGGTGACGGCTGGTATGGGCATTTTTGACACTATGAAGCATATTCGCCCTGATGTCTGTACAATTTGTACCGGATTAGCAGCGAGTATGGGTGCTTTTCTCCTCAGCGCGGGTACTAAAGGTAAGCGGATGAGTCTACCCCATTCTCGGATTATGATTCATCAACCTTTAGGCGGCGCTCAAGGACAAGCGACTGATATTGAAATTCAGGCGCGGGAAATTCTGTACCATAAGCGGCGGCTAAACGACTATTTAGCTGAACATACAGGTCAACCAATTGAGCGCATTGCTGAAGATACTGAACGTGACTTTTTCATGTCGCCAGAAGAAGCCAGAGACTACGGTTTGATTGACCAAGTGATTGACCGTCACGCCGCTGGTAGCCGCCCAGCAGTTGCTGTTCTTAATTAATAGTCACGATTGGTAAATGATGATTTACCACTTTTAATTTCCTTAAACCCTAAAAATAACCCCTTTTCATAACTGAAGAGGGGTTATTTGACTTACAGCAGTTTTTATGTATTTAGACCACAATTATGAGACCTAACCCCCAGCCCCTTCCCTACTAGCGTTGGGGAGAAAATCAAAGCCTCTCTCCTCGTAGGAGAGAGGAATGGAAGTGAGGCCTATTTGTGGTTCATTTACCTGAAAATAGCTGTAAAAACTCGATTTGAAAGGGTCAAGATCCTATTTGTCGAGATGAAGGTAGTCTCAATCCGGTAGCAGATATTGAATAAATTCCAACTTTTGATTGTCTGAAGATACACATTTCGATCCTGACATAGGATCGTCAAAAGTTGGGAATAACCATAATTTGTCGCTTTACACTAGCCTCAAAACTAGTTTGCTGGAGTAGAGCGATGTTATCAAAACAAACTTTTTGTGACTAAATAATACCAAGCAATTCACTAATTGTCTACTTTGTCAATGCATAAGTTCTAGTACTCTGCCAACCCAAAAATGCGCTTGTGGAGGTTGGGGAAAGGTTAAAGGGGAAAGGGAAAGGGATTAAAAACATGAGTCCCTTTTCCCCTTACCCTTTACCCCGCTTGCGTTCCCAAGGCGTACTACTAGACGAATCAATTCTGGATAGCCCAGGTGCGGTACAATTTCAATTCGCACACGAGGCATAGTTAATCACAGTTTTATTTCCGCTCAAATAATACTATCTTTGGCAAATTCGTATTAGTTATTACTAGGAGTTATGCAAAAATTGCTAAAAAGCTTAATTTATCGAACCACCTTCTCTGTGAGAGGCTGACGCCAACGCGCAGCGTATCGAAAAGAAGAGCGCCGAGAATTCGTAGAGTGTGCGTAACTCCTAATTACAAATGAAGAATCACAAATGACTAATCAAAATCCCGCTATTGGGTCTGGCTGAGATTGTAAGTATTTGAGGAATCCGTGTAGTTCTTCTTCAGTCAGCAAAGTCCGCCCGCGCTTACCATAGGTTTCAATCAGATGTTCCCGTCCTTGTTCTGGTGTCCAGCCTAAGCGCTGGATTTCGACATCAGTTTTAGCAATTACATCCGACAAATCTGCTGGTGTTGGTTGAGATGCAAGGGATGCAAGGTATTGCCAGAAGTCTAGTAATTCTGCTTCTGTCAGCAAAGTACGCGATCGCTTACCATAAGTTTTAATCAGATGCTCCCGTCCCCGTTCTGTTGTCCAGCCTAAACGCTGCATTTGGACATCGGTGTTAGCCAATATCTGAGATAAATCCTCAGAAGATATTCTAGTAATTACATTGTCTGATTCTTCTGAGTATGTAGAGAAATTTTGGAACTCTTCATATTCTGCATCAAGATTGCTGGGGTATTCTACTATAGGTTGAGCTTCAAAATATTTGAGTAATTCTAATAGTTCTTCTTGAGTAGGCGAATTCTGACTTTGCTTGCTAGAAGTTGTTGTAACATACTCCTGTTCCTCCTCTTTCATCCAACATAACCGTTCGATTTCAGAATTAATTTGTCCCTGCTGTTCCATCCAACATAACTGTTCGATGTCAACATTAATTTTGGCACTCACAACTCGATTTAATGGTTGAGATTCAAGGTATTGAAGGAAGTCTAGTAATTCTAATTGTGTCAGTAAAGTTCGCGATCGCTTCCCATAATTTTTTATGAGATGTTCCCGTCCCTGGTCTATTGTCCACCCTAGTCGCTGCATTTCAACGTCTGTTTGAGCAATTACTTCAGAAAAATTCACAGGTCATAGCTTCCTTACTGTTTCAAGAGCCTATGTTATTAGTCATTAGCCCTTACAAATGACTAATGACCAATGACAAATGACAAATGACAAATGACTAATCAAAATCCCGCTATTGGGTCTGGCTGAGATTGTAAGTATTTGAGGAATCCGTGTAATTCTTCTTCAGTCAGCAAAGTCCGCCCGCGCTTACCGTAGGTTTCAATCAGATGCTCCCGTCCCTGTTCTGGTGTCCAGCCTAAACGCTGAAGTTCGACATCTGTTTTAGCAATTACATCTGATAAATCCACTGGTTCAGCTTTTTTCTTTCTCTTTCCTGTCACTGACGGGGTAGCGACATTTTCTTGAGGACTGTAACTCCGGGGTGTAAATGGTGTGACATTGTTGGCAGAAATTGCCGGAAAGGTTTGATTTTCTGGCTGGTTATCAAAATTTATTTCCAAGTTCTCAACTGGCGGATCGAATTCTAGCTCCTGCTTGGCAGTCATCGGAAAGTTTTGACCTAAATCCTGACTATAGGTATCGTTTAGAGGCGCAGCATTGCTGTACCCGTATTGTTCCTTACTATTTGTTACTACTTCTGGTTTGATGTTCCGTTCTTTGGAAGGCGGTATAGAGATTTCTTTGTCGCTGACTGCTGGCCACTGACTACTAACAAAATCCTTATCTTTGGCCGAGGAATAAGCAGCAGGCTCACTCAATCCACCTTTAGTATTCAAGTCAGGATTTAGCTGTGCTGGGGAAACTGGACTTGAGGTCAACGCCACTGATTCTAGTGGCGCGTTTGTAATACCCAAAACTATCAGTGCCCTGGTTCTAGCTTGGTCTTCTGCTGCTTCGACTGTTTCTGCTGCTGCCATACCCGTAGCACGGGTTACGCCTTCAATTTGCACGCTTGCCCGAACAATATATTTTCCTTGAAAAATTTGCACTAATTCAGAAATCAAACTGCCTTTGGGATACAAGCTCTGGAATTGAGCCAACATAATACTGCTACCAATCTAAATATTTTTAATAACGGCGTTGATACTGCTTGTATGTTTAAGCTCTATCAGCTGCCCTTACTTTAATTTACATCCACTCGATACCCAGGATGCCTGCCAATATTGCATTTATTCATTTTTAATTGCCTACTATGTATTATCAGCTTCTTGGCAGGCGATGAGTAGGTATAATTCTCTCCTCTAAGCCGTCAAGGTGATATTCTTACTTTGCCTGGTGTCCCAATTGTAGCAGTAGCTCTTTTTTGACGAAATTTTTGGTCAGTGCTAACTTATCTGGGTAGTCTTGCTTGCAATGCTATACTGATTACCCAAGTCTATATCTAGAACTATTTTCTGGAAGTGCGCTCTAAATCTACAATAATGGAGATAAGGTTCGCCCTCGCTGCTTATTAAGCTGCTTACCTAATTGTTACCGATTCTACATGTGGGAAAATTGGGTTCACCAGCAGTTCCTCCTAGTTAAAAATCAGAGTTTAATGGCGTAAAATTACCTTCTCTCTAGACAATCAAACACCTGTAGTTTCCACGCCACTTGACGGCAGTGCGGTCTTGGGGAGACCCCAGACGCTCGCAGACTCGCTAAGGCTTTTAGCGTCTCCCCTTGGAAAAGACCGCAGTGGCTCCCTTGCATAGCGCTTTTGGGCAGTATGGATTCTCTAAACCCAGCTTCTTAAAAACCCGTCGCGTAATTAACTAGCGGGGCTAAATTTTAATCAGGTGTGCAATCTTAAGTTTGGTTAGGTGAAGGGACTTGAACGCAGGCGAATTCTGAGAGCATCGTGCAGTGAGAAGTTTGTAAACGCCCAGAGTTGTCCGTGGGTCGGCTTCTTTGCAAAGGAACTGCGGGAGTAGTTTCCCCCTCTTACTGGGTCGGGCTTCCTTTCCTTAGAACTTAGGAAGCTTGCTTCAGAGCAATTAGTTTCCAGCTTGTTTCTGTAAGCCGTGAGGGTATACAGAAATGAACCAGATTAAACAACAAATGATGTTTTGACCAAAGGTCGGTTCACTGCATGGAATTTTCAATCGCTACACTCCTTGCCAATTTCACCGATGATAAATTGGTAGCTCGGAAGGTTTTAGAAAAGAAACTTGGCTGTGAAGATGAAAAAAGTTTACAAAAACTTCACATTGCCTTAGATGTTCTGGAAAAAATCGGTATTTTAGTGAAGGAACGGGGCAAGTACCGCCGTGTCTCAGAAGAGGGAATAATCGAGGCAAAACTCCGTTGTTCTAGTAAAGGTTTTTGCTTTGCTATTCAAGATGTGGAAGGAGCCGAGGATATTTACATCCGCGAAAGTCATCTGAGCAATGCTTGGAATGGCGATCGCGTTTTGGTGAGAGTTCTCAAAGAAGGCAGTCGCCGTCGCTCTCCCGAAGGTGAGGTGAAGCTGATTCTCGAACGCTCTAACCACACTTTACTGGCACGAATCAAGCAGGTAGAAACTGGTTTTCGGGCTGTGCCTTTAGACGATCGCTTACTGTTTGAACTCAAGATTCAACCTAACGGGGCGAAGTTAGAAGAAGCGATCGATCATCTGGTTCATGTGGAAGTTTTGCGTTACCCGTTGGCACAATATCCTCCCCTTGGTCGAGTGGTGCAAATCCTCGGTAGCGATGCCGAAGCCGCTGCTGATATAGATTTAGTTACGTGCAAACACGACCTTTCCCGGACTTTTCCAGATAATGTTCTAGAAGCAGCTGCGAGGTTGCCCAAAAAGCTCCTGAAAGCAGACCTGAAAAATCGGCTAGATTTACGTAATTTGTTTACTCTCACGATTGAAGGAGTAAATAGCGATACCAAAGTTATAGAAAACGCTTTTAGTTTAGAAAAAAACTTAGCTGGAAATTGGCTTTTGGGCGTTCATATCACCGATGTTTCTCACTATGTCCAACCTGATGAAGCCTTAGATAGAGAAGCACTCAAACGGGGCAAATCAGTATATCTAGGAGAATTGGTGTTACCAATCTTGCCCCCAGCAGTAGCAGAACGCTGTTCTTTAGTACCTGGGAGCGATCGCTTAACCATCTCTTTTTTAATTACCATCGATCCCCAATCGGGAGAAGTGCTGGAATGGGAAATTCAACCCAGTGTAATTAATGTCGAAACTGCACTGACTACAGAACAAGCCCAAGCAATTCTCACAGGTGAAGTTGAAGATAAATCATCACAGGTTTTCCAAATCCTGCAAGACCTCCAAGCCTTGCAAACTGCCGTGAAACAGGTACGGTTAAATCGTGGTAGCCTCCAGTTGAATCTGCCGCCTAGCCAAAACGCCTATTATGATGAGGGGATTCTCGGCGCTGTGGTGGTGAATGATTTACCAGTGCGATCGCTACTCACGGAGTTGGTGTTATTAGTTAATCAACTGTTTGCAACTCACTTAAACGCCCTTGGTGTTCCGGCTATCTGGCGAGTTCAAGGTACTCCTGATGTTGAAGATGTCCAGGAAATGCTGAAATTGGCAGTCAATTTAGGCGTTGACCTCACATTAGATCCAGAAGTTGATATCCAACCCTTAGATTACCAACATTTGACCACAGCTTTTGCTGAATCTCCCTCCGAGCAAGTTCTTACTTACTTGTTACAAGATACACTGAAGCCGTCTGCATACAGTACCACCAAAGGATCTCACTTTGGTCTGGCATTACCGCAATATGTCCACTTTAGCGCTCCCTTGCGGCGGTTCCCAGATTTGCTGATGCAGAGAGTGTATTACACGCTACTAGAAAACGGACGCGATCGCCGCAATACCCGTGTCAGAGAGCGGGTTAACCTACGCCACTCTTCTAGCCACGAGGAAATTAACTGGAACGTTTTACCCCCAGAATTGCAACAAGAACTGCAAAGCGATTTGACCAGGGTAATTGTTCAAATCAACGACCGAGAAAAAGAAGTCCAAGAAGCCGAAGCCGATTTAGCCGGACTGCAAAAAGCCCAACTGATGAAGCAACGCATTGGTCAGGTATTTCAAGGCGTGATTACCGGGGTTCAATCCTACGGTTTCTTTGTGGAAATTGAAGTGCCTGCGGCTGAGGTGGAGTCCAGCACTAATCATGGTGTGCCTTTGCGGGTAGAGGGATTGGTACACGTCAGTTCTCTCAAAGATGATTGGTATGAATATCGCGCCAGACAACAGGCACTGTTTGGGCGCAAAAATCGCGCTTCTTATCGACTAGGCGATCGCGTCGCCGTCCAAGTTAAGAGTGTCGATTACTACCGTCAGCAAATTGATTTGGTAACAGTAGGCAGCGATGGCGTCGCCAAAGGTTTAACTGGCAATGATTCTCGTGACGACCTTTCAGACCTATACTTACCAAATGATATGGAGCCTGATGACCTAGATCCTTACTCTGAGGACGAGTAAAATCCACTAGAAGTTACGTGTCAAATAACACTAAACCTTTAATTTTAGGCGTATCGGGCGCATCTGGTCTGATTTACGCTGTTCGCGCGATCAAATTTTTGCTAGAAGCGGAGTATAGCATTGAATTAGTTGCCTCTAAATCAACTTACATGGTTTGGCAGTCAGAACAGGAAATTCGGATGCCACCAGAACCAACCGGGCAAGAACAATTCTGGCGAGAGCAAGCTGGTGTTGCACTTGCCGGTAAACTCCGGTGTCATCCTTGGAGCGATGTCGGAGCCGGAATTGCCAGCGGTTCCTTTGCCACTCTGGGGATGATGATTATTCCATGCAGCATGAGTACAGTAGCAAAGCTAGCGGTTGGCTTGAGTTCCGATTTACTAGAACGGGCAGCGGATGTCCAACTCAAAGAAGGGCGAAAGCTGGTTATTGTCCCGCGTGAAACGCCTTTTAGCCTCATCCACCTGCGTAACTTAACTTCTTTAGCAGAAGTTGGAGTTAGAGTTGTCCCCGCTATTCCCGCCTGGTATCACAATCCCCAAACCATTGAGGATTTAGTTGATTTTGTAGTTGCCCGTGCTTTAGATCAACTAGATATTGACTGTATCCCAATTCAGCGGTGGCAAGGTCGTCGCTAATACCCTGAGTAGATTTATTAGACCTCTTGCAAAAATATATTTTTCCAAGACAGGGAAAAGGGTAAAGGTTAAAGGGGAAGGGTTTTGAGTTTCTTTACCCTTTTCCCCTTCACCTTTACCCCGACAAATGCCAAGAAGTCTATTGTAAATTTCACAATAGTCTTAAAAAGGTAATGATAGAGATGGCTGATAGTGTCAGTAGTCAGCGAACAGTAATTAGTGAAGAATAACTAGACCGATCGCTGACTATTGATAATTGACTGCTGATAATTGACAACTGACAAAATTGCTATGGCTGTAATTCGCTTAATTCTATTGGTGGCAGTACTGGGAGGACTAACGCTGTTATTAGTCCAAAATTTCTCACCTGCCCTATCGCTAGTATTTTTGGGCGTGCGAACTCAACCATTACCACTAGCGATATGGATTTTGTTCAGTACTGCCACTGGTGCTTTCACATCGATATTGATTGCTACCTTATTTAATTTATCCAATTATTTTGTAGCAGGACAACGCCAAACTCCTAACAGAAGAACCGCCCCTTCAAGTCGTGCGAAGGCAACCCAAAGAGAAGAACCGACATCTCGCCCTGCCAGTCCTCCACCACCAGCTAGTAAAAGAGAAGAGTCTAGCAGTGAGGGATTTGATGATTGGGAGACAAATAGCAGTAGAGATGATGATTGGAACTTTGATGAAAAGTCAGAAGAAGTGCCTATTCCTAATTCTCAAGCTCAACAACCTAAAGACTCAACAACTTACGAACGTCAATCAGAAGCCAAAAGCACTTCTCGGTCTGGTTCAGTTTACTCCTACAGCTACCGCGAGCCAAAAAATACGGCTGCGGGAAAAACTGAATCAATTTACGATGCTGATTACCGAGTAATTATCCCCCCTTACCAGCCGCCAACTACCAATCAAGCCGATGATGATGATTGGGAATTTTTTGAGGATGATGATGATTTTGAAGATGATGGTAAACGCCCCCGTCGGTGAGATGTAGCAGGCTACATCTCTATTTAATGCCACACCGTTCTCTAGATTCCTGCTTGACCCTACCAGTCATGGCAGCTTCTTGCAAAATCATGAAAGCATTAAAATCTTCCAAGTCATATCGGGTAGTCAACAGTTGTCGTAGTTGATCTTCAGCTTCAACTGTCAAATAACCAGTTACTAAAGCTCTTTCTACAACGTCACGAATTCGAGTCATGGTTGACACCTCATTCATACAATATTTATTCATTCAGGCTTATTGGGGTGGAATATGCAGTAGTCTTTGTGTCGAAATTTCAATTTTTTTGCAAGGTTTTTTTGGGCGATCGCGGTAAATCAGTCATTATTTACACCTTTATTAGAAACATTTAATTGAGCGGGTCTTGTTATAACTGAACTTTTAGAATAACGACCCTGTGCTGTTAGAAACACAGTATTATGTATACTTAAAATTAACCATCAGAGTAAAAACCCTGATTATTCAGATAGACAGATATTGTTTAAATAAAGTTTCAAACAAGCTAGGTTAATTTTTTGGTTAAGCATAGGCATTACTATACAGCAATTACCTAGTTACTTCAGGTAAATTACTACATTCCTAAGAAATTGATGAGTTATTACTGATGGTAATTTCACAGAAGAATCGTTAATTTATTGCCTAAGTTACTTTAAATAGATTAATAACGGTAATTATGTCATTTCGTTCCTCTTAAAATAGAAGATGAATTTGCAGATTTTAAAAATAATTGGAAGTTAGAAAAGTTATAAGTAAATTTGAGAGAAACAAAGTGAAAAACTTTGATATCTGTTGAAAATAAATTTATTGAGGTTTATTTTGTTTTTGTATGCCTGCGGAAATTACTAATATCGGCATCAAGTTGTAGTAGTAAACTATTAGAGTTTGCGCGATTATGTATCAAACTCCGTATTTTTAAGTCCTAGATTGAATCGTTGAGTTTATAATTTAAAGCTGTGACTCAGCACTCAAAACTTATAATTGGAGCGAAGCAACTGGTGAGCAGCTTATTACAAGGAGTCAACCTGTACTTAATTGGTATTATGGGCGTTGGTAAGACGACAGTAGGGCGCTTACTAGCAAAAGAACTGGGTTATAGGTTTGTAGATACCGATGGTGTCATTGTCCAAGCAACAGGTAAATCTATCAATCAATTATTTGCAGAAGTTGGTGAAGCCAGGTTTCGCCAGTTAGAAAGTGACGTACTTTCACAAATTTGTGCTTTTACAAAGTTGACTATCGCAACCGGTGGGGGCATTGTATTGCGGCGAGAAAATTGGGGTTACTTGCACCACGGTTTGATAGTGTGGCTAGATACGCCAGTGGAGATAATTTACAGTCGTTTAGCTGAGGATACCACAAGACCACTGCTGCAAGATATCGATCCTAAAGCTAAGTTGCGATCGCTCCTCGAACAACGAACACCACTTTATTCTCAAGCCGATTTGCACATCACCGAGCAAGAGGGAGATACACCTGAAGACGTTGCCAAGCGAATACTTGAGGCAATTCCTAGCGTTCTCAAAACACAAGTTTCTCATTAAGAAGACTCAAATTACCAAATTTTGCCCATCCGTAGGATAAATCTTGGTAATTCTGGATTACCATTAACTGCTTCGGGATTATCCAAAATTTCAACTTCTCGATTCGGACGATAAATGTAGACTTTTCGATTTTGCCGATCGATTAACCAGCCTAGTGATGCACCGTTATCGATGTACTCCTGCATTTTCTCTTGTAATTTGATCGGGCGATGTCTACGACGGGCTACGCCTACGCTAGAGGAGCGTAACTCAATTACAAAGCTGGGACAAATTGGTGCAAATGAGGCTTTTTGTGCATCTGTTAAGGCGTTCCAGCGCTCCAGTTCAATCCAAGAAGCATCAGGGGAACGCATCGCTCCATTAGGTAGCGTAAAACCTGTACTGGAGTCAAAGCCTATGCCAGTGCCATCTTGTTCAGTCCAATTCCCAAGCTGTGCAGCAATGTTAAAGTTACGGTTGCCCGTATCTGAAAAAGCTGGTGGCATAATGATGACTTCCCCATTGGCAGTACGCTCAATTCGTAAATCTCCATTGGCTTGGCAGAATTCATAGAACTGCTCATTTGTCATCTGCACAAGGGAGGGGAAATTTACCGTTAGGGGTGTGCTTTCAGTTTGAATTAGCAGCGTAGTCATTTTCATTCCCTAGCTTCAGCCGAATGGTTTCAATTCTAGAGGTTTGAAGCAAGAGCATTGGTTGTGATAGCAACAAGTCGAACAATTTCCAAATGTGGAATTAGCTTTTGCTTGGACAAGAGACAGAAATGCTCCCCTTGTTTTAGGACAGATGAATTTTTTCTTAGAATTAAATGTATGTTTTTATCGTGCTGAGTTAGCATCTGAGATTAGCCCTAAATAAAATTATTTGTTTGTTTCCAATAATTCGGTTTGCGCTTACGATGCGCGATGTCTGATAGCAAGCCGCAAAGCGTCTACGCAACCCCAAAAACCTGCGCTTTATTAAGTTGTGGGTGACGCTGCCTACTATCCTGGCATTTTAGTGTTAAATCTCCATAAAGGGATCGATAGAACCCAAAAAGCTTATTTTGCTCTTGGCAGCTATGAGATATTGTTACAAGGTACAAAGTCTTCTACACTGACTGAAATAGGTTTTAACTCTCTCTGTTAGGCTCCTCATGACGGTCAACGATTCTGAATACATCAGGCAAGCTGAAGCCACTCGTGTACGTGTACTCAGCGAAGCACTACCTTATATTCAACAATTCGCCGGTCGCACTGTTGTTGTCAAATATGGTGGCGCGGCAATGAAAGATAGCACACTCAAAGACAAAGTTATCCGCGATATTGTATTCTTATCCTGCGTGGGCTTGCGTCCGATTGTAGTACACGGCGGTGGCCCAGAAATTAACAGTTGGTTAGATAAGCTGGGCATCGAACCACAATTTAAGAATGGTCTGCGAGTCACTGATGCCGCCACAATGGATGTGGTGGAAATGGTTTTAGTTGGTCGAGTTAATAAAGAAATTGTCTCCTTAATTAACCAAGCTGGTGGTTTGGCTGTCGGACTTTGTGGTAAAGACGGTAATCTATTTACTGCCCGTTCCCAAGGTCAAGAAGGCATTGGTTTTGTGGGAGAAGTCAGCAATGTAAATATCAAGATTTTGGAAACCCTCGCTAGCAATGGCTATATTCCGGTAGTGTCTAGTGTCGCCGCAGACGAGACGGGGCAAGCTTATAACATTAACGCCGATACCGTAGCCGGGGAAATCGCTGCTGCATTAGGTGCAGAAAAGTTAATTTTACTGACCGACACCAGTGGAATTTTAAAAGATTACAAAGACCAATCTACTTTGATTCCGAAAGTAGATATTCGTGAAGCCCGCGAGTTGATTGCTGATGGTATAGTTAGCGGTGGGATGATTCCCAAAGTGAATTGCTGTGTGCGATCGCTTGCTCAAGGAGTCCGTGCCGCACACATCATCGATGGTCGCATTCCCCACGCGCTGTTACTGGAAATCTTTACTGATGTTGGGATTGGGACGATGATTCTCGGTTCGCAGTTTACCTATTAGAGTGCCGAGTGCTGAGTGAGAAGTGAGGAGTGAGGAGTAAAGAGTTCTTATTATCCCCTCATCTCCCTACTCTACCGGGGATAGGTAATAATAACCCGCGATCGCCCACCGCTAAATGGTGTACGAGGCCATGAATTATTGATAATTACTGGATTAACTAGGGTTGAATCTCGAATTGTTGGATTGATCGGCGTGAAATTTCTCACGTTTTGCCTAAACTGGGGATAGGAATAATCGCGGTAATTATTGCGTTGTGGTATCAGTCCTGTTGTTGGGTCTACAAGCATAGGTGTGGGAATCGGACTACCATAAATAAAGGAACCCACAGAAGGCGATCGCCTGACTCCATAATCATAACCACCATCATTTACGAACACACGCTCGGCGGAATGCGATCGCCTGACTCCATAACCACTATCAATCACGAACGCGCGCTGGGCGGAAGCTGGAGCAATGCTTACACCCATCACTGCTAAAGTCATACCTGCTAAGAGCCAATTCAGTTGCGAATGCTTGATTTTCAACATAATTTTGCTCACCTGCATTTGATACCAGAATTTTTAATCAGAAAATAGTCGCAGCTACTTAGTTAAATTTTAGAAGTTTATCCACTTTCAGATTGCCAGCTTTTGAAAAGATTCCAAAAAGATTGCTGGCATTGGCAAAATGAAAATAGTGCTAATTTTTGTATAAGACGTGAGTACAGAAAGTCTAGAAATTGCTAAAACCCGCTACCAGGCTGGGAAAGTTGCCTTTGAGAATGGGCAATACCGTGAAGCCGTAGAAAATTTAGAAAAGGCCAGCGCTTTATTAGCTCGTAATTCTCGTCTTGGGGGCGAAGTAGAAATTCATCTAGTGACAGCTTATGAAGCGGCTGGACGCACGGATGATGCGATCGCTCTTTGCGAAAGACTCAAACGCCATGCTCATTTTGAAATTGGCAAACAAGCGCGGCGGATGCTTTATATCTTAAAAGCACCAAAGCTGAAAAGACCCAGCGAATGGATGACCGAAATCCCCGATTTGGGCACACTAGCCGATAATGAACTCAAAATTTCTGTACCTGCTAAGTCTTCAAAATCTTCTGGGGAGCAAAAGCCAAAACCTGCCGAGCCAGAATTCGTTGACCTCAGTCAGGTCAATACCAGAGATAATCGCTTTATCTGGGTGGCGCTAATTGCCATTGGTTTAACCATCTCGTACTTGGTTTGGTTGAATTTTTCCGGAACTCCTGGCTGATAATAATTTTGGATTTTGGATTTTAGATTCTTGTGGTTTATGCTTCACCCAGAAGGGTTGAGGCATGAACCAAAATCCAAAATTTAAAATTTTTGAGCTTTATCCGCTTATCGGTGGGGTCAATCCAAAATCCAAAATTTAAAATCCAAAATCTGTTGACTTTTGGGGAGATTTATAGTTATGAATTCTTCAATTTTCGGAAAGATTTTCTTGTGGTTAGTCAGATCGTTTAATTTTGTGTTGGCAAATCTGAAATTGCCCTTACGACTGAATGGTCGAAATCGAATGAACCGCGTCTTTCCCATCCGAAATCCTATTCTTTGGCTAGTGCTGTTAACATCTCTCCTACTGACTGGCTGTGTGAAGTACGATGTGGGACTTAACTTTGACAACTCAAATAGTGGCGAACTAGTACAGCATATTAAGTTGGGAGAACGGCTAACCAGTTTTAGCGGCGATTCGGTGTACGAGTGGTTAAAGAGCATAGAACGCCGCGCCCGTGAACTTGAGGGTAAAGCACAGCGAGTTTCCCCAGAAGAAATCATCGTCACAATTCCTTTTAGCAGTGGTAGGGAATTGCAAGAGAAGTTCAACGAATTCTTTAACTCCCGTGCGAATCAACCCTCTGAGTCTGTACAGAGCGAATCTGACTCAGGACTGCCGAAAATTGAATCAAACGTCCTCTTGGAGGAGAATAATTTTTTACTTTTAGTCCGAAATCGGTTGATTTATGATTTGGATTTGCGATCGCTCTCTCTAATCGCTAGCAAAGGTAACGTCCTAGCTAATGCTGGTTCAATTCTCGATTTGGAATTTAGTTTAAAGACTCCTTGGGGAGCCAAAAATATTCGACTAACTGAAACTGCAATTGAGCCAGAAAAAAATGGCAATAAATTAGTGTGGAAACTCCAGCCTGGTGAGCTAAACCACATAGAAGCTGTTTTCTGGCTTCCTAGCCCCCTTGGTATTGGTGGGTTGTTAATTATTCTGTTTGTCTCAGGAGGATTGTACTTGAGATATAATTTCATGCCAGATCCCAGAATTCAGTTTCCTCCCAAAGTAGCAGCAATCCAGGAACAGTAGACTATTTATCTGTTAAATATTGTTAGCGAAGCCGATGCATTTTCCATCGGCTTTTTTACCTTTTCCCCAGCTTTTTGTAAAAATGAGTCATAGCGAATTAGCCAAAGAAATTGTTCGTGTTTCCTATTTGAAAGGCGAGTTTCGGTTACGTTCTGGTCAGATATCTGACCATTACTTTGATAAATATCAGTTTGAATCTAATCCTTTGTTACTGAAGCAGTTAGCTAAAGAAATGGTAAAAAAGATTCCACCAGGAACAGAAATTTTAGCAGGACTAGAATTAGGAGGAGTTCCTTTAGCAACAGCAATTTCATTAGAAGTTGAATTACCAGTTGTCTTTGTTCGGAAGACAAAAAAAGAATATGGTACTGAGAAGCTAGCAGAAGGAATTGATATCCAAGGGAAAAAATTGTGTATCATTGAAGACGTGATTACAACAGGTGGTCAAGTTGTAAAAAGTACCGAAGCACTGCGTAATCAGGGAGCGATCGTGGACTTTGTACTCTGCGTAATCTGGCGCGGAAGAACGGAAGACAACAGCCTCGAAAAAGCTGGTATTCAAAAACTTCCTCTATTTGATATGGAAGAGCTTTCAGTATGGATGGAACTGTCTTGAAGCCCACAATTAAAATATTTTAGACAATAGTTCTAAAAATACTTAGGTTTGAGATAAAACTTGTGTAATTTCAGCTTAAACATTACTATTGCTATGTTCTCGTTGTTCGCTGCCATACCAACGTTCAGCAAGTCCATTGAGTTGATGAAGGATTTCAATGAGTTCCTGTCCGCGTTCTGTAAGACCGTAAGTGACTTGAGGTGGGATAGTTGGTTCATACTGGCGATAAATAATTTCTGCTGCTTCCAGCATCCTCAGTCTTTCTGTCAGCATTTTGGTTGATATGCCTTCTACTTGGCGCTTCAATGCACCAAAACGAGTAGGCCCGCGATTACACAACACCCATAGTATGTACATTGTCCAGGGGCCCGATAATAAGGACATCAAAATACTGATTGGGCAAGCATCAGGATTTGTAGAAGCAGACATCGATAAGTTAGCCAAAATTATCCAATAGTTACTTTATAGTAACTACTTTACTTTAGTAACTAGTTACTTTTAGTATCTGATGTAATGCTTTGAAATAAAGATTTAAAAAAAGTAAAAGCAGAAATCCTAGTTAATCAGGAGATATTTGTGGTAAACATTCTACATATTGATTCCAGCCCCCGTGGTGAACGATCGCACTCTAGAGAATTATCTAAGGAATTCGTCAGTGCTTGGAAGGCAGCACATCCTGAAGATGCGATCGCCTATCGAGATTTAGGGCATCACCCAGTTCCTCACGTTGATGAAGCTTGGATTGCGGCGGCATTTTCACCACCAGAAACCCATACTCCAGAATTAACTGAGGCAATTAGGATTTCTGACGAACTGGTTGATGAGTTTTTGGCAGGCGATCGCTACGTCTTTGGAGTGCCAATGTATAACTTCAATATACCTTCCACTTTTAAGGCTTACATCGACCAAATCGTTCGCATTAACCGGACTGTTGCCTTAGATGCTCAAGGTTTTAGAGGGTTAGTCGAAGGTAAAAAGGCAGTTATCATTACAGCTCGTGGCGGTGACTTTAGCGCCACCTCCCCAGCCGTTGCCTACGACTTCCAAGAACCCTACCTGCGGACGATTTTCGGCTTTATTGGGCTTACAGACATTCAATTTATTAACGCTAATAGCCTGAATGAAGGTGATGCTCGTACCCAATCTCTATCAGAAGCACGAGCAGCAATTAAAGATTTGATTACTCAGTGGTAATGTGATACGGGGCATTGGGCATTGGGCATTGGGCATGGGGCATTGGGCATTGGGAAGGAGGAGGCAGAAGGCAGAAGGCAGGAGGCAGAAGTTCTTTAATTTTGAATTTTGAATTTTGAATTGATTTCTCCCCCTGCCTCCCCTTCACGGTGACAATCGCTCAATCTTCCAAGTGCCATTATCTAAACGGCTATAGAGCAAGCGATCGTGCAGGCGGCTAGGGCGTCCTTGCCAAAACTCAATTTCTGTAGGGATAACTCGTAAGCCTCCCCAATGAGACGGTCGAAAAATCTCTTGATTTTCATATTTGCTTTGGAATTCCTGCAAGCGTCGCTCTAAGACTTCTCGACTTTCTATGACCTCGCTTTGATTAGATACCCATGCACCCAGGCGACTGTTAGCTGGGCGACTGTGAAAATATTGGTCAGACTCAGTTTCGGAAACTTTCTCCACATACCCCGAAATTCGAACTTGACGTTCCAGTTCTGCCCACCAAAAGACTAAAGCCGCTTGGGGGTTTTCTGCTAATTCTTGTCCTTTGTGACTGTTGTAGTTAGTAAAGAAGGTAAAGCCCCGTTCATCAAAATCCTTAAGCAGTACCATTCTGGCTGAAGGCTTACCGTCTGGTGTGGCTGTGGCAATGGTCATGGCATTAGGTTCAGGGAGTTGTGCTGCTAGAGCCTGATCGAACCATTTTTTAAATTGGATAAAAGGATTGAGTTCTACTTCGAGTTCGCTCAAGCCTTCCAAGGTGTAGTCTTTGCGAAGACCAGCTACAGTTTTGTCCATTGTGATTTGTTTCCTTGCTATCAGATACGCTTATATATATCTTTGTTAAAAATATCTATGATGATAATCAGTGCCATCAAGAATTTTACAAATTTTCTCAAGGAATATTTAAAATAGGTTGCGTCAGATGCGCCGTTCAGCCTCCCTTCAACGCTTGTTAATTTATGGTCTGAGCGGTCCGATTATCGCTCTCAATATCTGGTTGCTGTCTGTACTTTTTCGCTATTTCCAGCATCCCATTACTGTCTTGAGCATTGCGGCGATTCTGGCTTTTCTGCTCAATTACCCGGTTAAGTTCTTTGAACGTGCTCAGATCACCCGCACTCAGGCGGTGATCGTAGTTTTACTGGCAACATTAACCCTGCTTGGGATTTTGGGCGTTACCCTAGTACCGTTGATCGTCGATCAAACAATCCAACTGTTAAATAAGATCCCTGATTGGTTAACCGCCAGTCAAGCAAACCTAGAGCAGTTTGAGATGTTGGCAAAGCAACGACGTTTGCCAATCGATCTGAGGGTTGTGAGTAGTCAAATCAATGCCAACATTCAAAATGTAGTGCAACAGCTAGCTTCTGGTGCAGTAGGATTTGCTGGAACACTACTTTCTGGATTAGTTGACTTAGTGTTAGTCATTGTGCTTGCATTTTATATGCTTTTATATGGCGATCGCGTCTGGTATGGTCTGATCAATCTTTTACCCTCTAACATTGGAGATCCCCTCACCACATCCTTGCGCTTAAACTTTCAGAACTTCTTCCTTGGGCAGCTGTTACTAGGATTGTTCATGGTGCTAACCCTGACACCAATTTTCTTAGTTATAAAGGTGCCTTTTGCCCTGTTGTTTGCCATTTTAATCGGTATTTCAGAACTCATTCCCTTTATTGGGGCGTCTCTCGGTATTGGTCTGGTGACAATTTTAGTACTACTGCAAAATTGGTGGTTAGCAGTTCAAGTTGCGATCGCGGCAATTCTCATGCAGCAGCTTAAAGATAACTTGTTAGCTCCCAGGATACTCGGTAATTTTATCGGACTCAATCCCATTTGGATTTTTGTAGCTATTTTGATGGGATTTGAGATTGCTGGCTTGTTAGGGACAATTGTTGCTGTTCCAATTGCTGGTACTATTAAGGGCACTTTCGATGCTATTAAGAGCGGCAAGCCGAGTGATTTTGTCTCAACTGTCACTATTGCCCATGATTCGCCTCCTGATTAAGGGGGCAGGGGGGACAAAGGGACAAGGGGGACAAGGGGACAAGGGGGAATTATTGAACAAGTCTTTTTCTTATCTCTCCCCTCTTCCTTGTCTACCTTGTCTCTTCTCAATGCCCAATGCCCCATGCCCAATGCCGAATGCCCAAGGTCAAAAGTTGCACAATCTAATCTCACAATTCACAATGGTGATCGATTACAAATTTTAGAGGATATTGCCAGCAGGCAATTTCTGAAAAAAGAAGCGCAAGCGAATGTATAGAGTATACGCTTTGCCAATAGTCAATTAATTTAGTCTTGAATTTACAGTCTTTTGATTCTCATTAATTAACTTAGAACCTGTTGATGGAAGCTTCCGAGCTGTTAGAAACAATCACATTTTTGATTTACCAAGCCGAGCAGGGGGAAATTGATCCTTGGGATGTCCAAGTGATCGAGGTGATTGACCGCTATTTAGAACTGATGGCACCGGGGGCAATAACAAGAGGCTATGAAGCGGACTTGTCTCAATCTGGACAGGCATTTTTATCAGCATCAATGCTGGTATTATTCAAGGCAAATACCTTGATGCAATTGTCAACAGTAGGAGATGCACAAGATGGTGTAGAAGATGATGCCTTACTGGAAGGTGAGGACGGTGTATTACATCAGGGTCATCGTCTACCCTTAGAACGGCAATTGCGTCGTCGTCCAGCGGCAATGCCACCACCAAAGCGTCGGGTAACTCTGCAAGAGTTAATCGAGCAATTGCAGATTATGGCTAACCAACTAAAACTGGTAGAAAAAGTCAGCAAACCTATCCGTCCCAGGCGTCAACCTAGCGTTCAAAGTATGCGAGAGGCGCTGGAGTTAGCTCACCAAGAAAATCTGACAGAAGTCGCTAAGGAACTGGAGCAGGTGTTGAATTTGTCTGCAAAAGAGCTAAGTTTAGAACAAACTTGGTTGAATTTAGAACAACTTGTAGAGTTGTGGACTAAGACAAAGCTTCTTAACCAAAATGGGTCTGGACACGAGTCTAAACACAGTAACCTAGTTAGCGTTTTCTGGGCACTACTATTACTCTCGGCTCAATCGAAGGTAGAGCTATTTCAAGAGGATTTTTATCATGAAATTAAAATTCGCTTAATTAGAGATTCAGCTAATATCGGCAAACCTTTTGAGAACCCGATGAACTAAGAAAGTCAAAAGTGGAGGCAGGAGGCAGGAGGCAGGAGGCAGAGATAGAAACTGTTTATATGTGATGCGTAAGTCCTGCATTTTGTACCTCATCTACTTGTAAACTGCTGTATTGTTGCTTTTTGGTGAAAAGTGACGCTCTTGTGTTGCTAACAGAGCGCCGGAACCGACGATCCGACTTTTCGCTTTGTCACGGATAACAGCGCCCTATATTTATGCATGAAGAGACAAAACAATTTAAATCAAAAGTGCGGGCATCAAGATTTAAGACTTCCTGGTTAGAGAAATAGGAATTTATTTATGGGTTTTCCTCCTGCCTCCAGCATAGCTGCTTCCTTTGTCATAGATTTTTGATTCAGCCGCAAAATCCGAGTAAATTGAAAAGATAAGCGATCGCTTGTCATCTAAGTATATCAATGGTTGTAATAACCACTAAATTCCTGTTATCCCTATTCTGGGGGATGACTTAGAGCAGAAATAAAAACTGATGATAAAGTATCACTCGATGAAAGTAAACTGGCTTGTGGTTGAGGAATAAATTTTTATGAAAGCGATGATTCTCGCGGCTGGCAAGGGTACTCGCGTGCGTCCGATTACGTACACTATGCCCAAGCCGATGATGCCCATCCTGCAAAAGCCAGTGATGGAGTTTTTACTAGAACTGTTACGCCATCATGGATTTGACCAGATTCTAGTCAATGTTAGTCATTTGGCTGAGGAAATAGAAAACTATTTCCGTGATGGTCAGCGGTTTGGAGTGCAAATTGCCTATTCCTTTGAAGGGAAAATTGATGACGACGGTAAATTGGTGGGCGAAGCGATAGGTTCAGCTGGAGGGATGCGACGCATCCAAGATTTCTCACCCTTTTTTGATGATACCTTTGTAGTTTTATGTGGTGATGCTTTAATTGACTTGGATTTAACTGCGGCGGTTAAATGGCATAGAGCTAAAGGGTCGATCGCTACCATTATCACTAAATCTGTCCCCAAAGAAGAAGTTTCTAGCTATGGTGTGGTTGTGACTGACGAAGAAGGTCGTGTCAAAGCTTTCCAAGAAAAACCTTCAACTGAAGAAGCCCTCAGCACCAACATCAACACAGGTATTTACATTTTTGAGCCAGAGGTTTTTAACTATATTCCCTCTGATGTTGAATATGACATTGGTAGCCAATTGTTTCCCAAATTGGTAGAAATCAAAGCCCCCTTTTACGCCATTCCTATGGACTTTGAATGGGTAGATATTGGTAAAGTTCCAGACTATTGGCGGGCGATTCGTGGTGTGCTGCTGGGTGAAATCAAAAATGTACAAATTCCTGGTCATGAAGTCGCCCCTGGTATTTACACTGGCTTAAATGTCGCCGTAAATTGGGACAAAGTGGATATCACAGGCCCAGTTTACATTGGTGGGATGACAAGAATCGAAGACGGAGCTAAAATTGTCGGCCCAGCCATGATTGGCCCCAATTGTTGGATATGTAGTGGCGCAACAGTGGAAAACAGCGTCATTTTTGAATGGTCGCGCTTGGGACCTGGAGTCCGGTTAGTCGATAAGCTGGTATTTGGACGTTATTGCGTAGATAAAACTGGCGCTGCGATCGATGTTCAAGCTGCTGCTTTAGACTGGCTGATTACCGATGCCCGTCAGACACCGCCATCACATACCCCTGTTGAGCGACAAGCGATAGAGGAATTGTTGGGGACAAATACAAATTAAAGTTAGGAGTTAGGAGTTAGGAGTTAGGAGTTAGGAGTTAAGAGTTAGGAGTTTGGAGTTATTATTTCATATTTCCCTCTTCACTTCTAACTTTTAACTTTATTCCTAACTCTTCACTCCTAACTCCTAACTATTTAAGTACGTATATCTTCTAAGACTCTGCTCGTAGGTTTGCAGTAGTCGTTGAGATTCTGCTAGGGTGATGCGCTTTTCTTCTAATGCTTTCTCGCAACGCTGGCGAATGTTTTCTACCATATCTTCGGAGTCATACTGGACGTAGCTTACTACTTCGCTCATCGTGTCACCTTTGACAACGTGTTCAATTTGGTAGCCTTTGGGCGTTAATTGGATGTGAACGGCGTTGGTATCGCCAAACAAGTTGTGCAAATTCCCCATGATTTCCTGGTAAGCTCCATTCAAGAACATTCCCAAATAATAGGGTTCTCCGGGCTTGTAGGTGTGCAATTCTAAAACCGACTTGACATCGCGCAGGTCAATAAAGCGGTCGATTTTACCATCACTGTCGCAGGTGAGGTCTGCTAAAATTCCCCGCCGTGTTGGTTCTTCATCTAAGCGGTGGATTGGCATGATCGGGAATAGTTGGTCGATCGCCCAGCAATCTGGTGCCGATTGGAACACTGACATATTCACGTAGTAGATGGAAGCCATGATTTTCTCTAGGTCTTCTAGTTCATCGGGTACGTATTCTTCCTGTCTAGTGATGGTAAGAATTTTTTGACAACAAGCCCAGTAGAGACGTTCGGCTTTAGCTCGTTCTCTGAGGCGTAAAATTCCTAAGTTGAAGCGGCTGATGGCTTCTTCTTTGAATTGTGTAGCGTCGTGGTAGAACTCCTGATAATTCTCTTTGTTAATGGATTGGTAAGTTTCCCAAAGATAATTAATAATCGGGGATTCTCCCTCTTGTGGAGGTTCTGGGTTGTCGAGAGGGACATCACTAGTACTAAGAACATCAAAAATCAGCACCGACTGATGGGAAGCGATCGCTCGTCCACTTTCACTAATCAGTGTTGGTACGGGAATCTGCCGCTCTGCACAGGTATCTTTTAACTCTGCCACGATGTCATTGGCATAGTTCTGCATGTTGTAATTTTTCGATGCATAGAAGTTGGTTTGAGAGCCATCATAATCTACGCCCAAGCCGCCACCAACATCCAAATATTTCATATCCGCCCCCAGCATTGCCAATTCCACATAAATGCGGCTGGCTTCTTGGATAGCATCTTTAATTACATTAATGGCAGAGATTTGTGAGCCGATATGGAAGTGCATCAACTGCAAAGAATCGAGCAGGTTAGCTTCGCGTAACTTGTCAACAGCCTCGATGACTTCAGGCATTGTCAAACCAAATTTAGCGCGATCGCCACTAGAGGTTCCCCAACGTCCCATACCTTGGGTACTGAGTTTAGCACGAACACCTAATATCGGCTTAATGCCTAACTGGCGATTGGCATCAATTACCAAATCAACTTCTTCAATCTGTTCTAAGACGATGATTGGTGTTTGCCCTAGTCTTTGGGCTAACATTGCCGTTTCGATGTATTCTCGGTCTTTGTAGCCGTTGCAAACTAACAATGCTCCTGGTGTATCCAACACAGCTAGAGCAATCATTAATTCTGGCTTGGAACCTGCTTCTAAACCAAATTGATGGGGCTTGCCAAATTTCACTAAATCCTCAATCAAATGCCGTTCTTGATTGCATTTGACAGGAAACACACCACGATAGACACCAGGGTAATTATAGCGGGCGATCGCTTTGGCAAAACAAGCATTCAACCGCTCAATCCGGTCTTCCAAAATATCGGAAAAGCGAATCAACATGGGAAGTCCCAAGTTGCGCTGTTTCATGGAGTTGACCAATTCAAACAAGTCAAGAGATCCCCCGCGATCGCCCTTGGGTGACACGGTAACGTGACCAGCAGCGCTAATGGAAAAATAAGGTTGTCCCCATCCTTCAATGCGGTACAAGGCTTCGCTATCCTCAATTTTCCAGGAGCGAGGTAAATCTCCTGTGGTAGTAGGACTCGGTGGTAACAGTTTTTTTTGTTTATGATTTTTCACTTCAGATTTTTGTCCATTGGACGGTACTTGTACCACCTCGTCAGATGTAGCAGTTGACTCAACACCCATTTCTTCCTAACCTCTGTTTTTCACCCATGAGTTAACAATTTAGCGCATTCATTTAGGAACGTATATGCACCCAAGGATAATTTCTGAGATAAACTCTGATTGGTCAAGAGTCGTATGTCATTAGTCATTAGTCATTAGTCATTGGTCATTGGTCATTAGTGCAAAACCCTTGTACTCAAGACAGAGGACGACAAAGGACGAAGGACAAAGGACAAAGGACAATTGACTAGATAAAAACTTTATTAAGCTTTGGGAGATAGTAATGGAGCGCACATTTTTAGCAATTAAGCCTGATGGCGTCCAGCGGGGACTAGTGGGGGAAATTATCCGTCGCTTTGAAACTAAAGGTTTTACCCTAGTTGGTTTAAAGTTACTAAAAGTCAGTCGGGAATTGGCTGAACAACACTATGATGTTCACCGGGAACGTCCCTTTTTTGCTGGTCTAGTCGAATTTATCACTTCTAGCCCAGTGGTAGCAATGGTATGGGAAGGTGATGGTGTCGTTGCATCTGCTAGAAAGATTATTGGTGCGACGAACCCTTTAACAGCAGAGCCAGGAACGATTCGGGGCGATTTTGGTCTGAATATCGGTCGCAACTTAATCCACGGTTCTGATGCTCAAGAAACCGCGCAACGGGAAATAGCCCTATGGTTTAAGGATGAAGAATTAGTCAGTTGGCAACCACACTTATCGCCTTGGTTGCACGAGTAAGACATTAGGGACTGGGGACTGGGTACTGGGGACTAGAAACTAGTTATTTCCCCCTGCCCCCTGCCCCCTGCCCCCTGCTCTTTTTATTTCGAGACTTCGCTCTTTTCCGGTTCTACTTGGGGCAATTCAGTGTCAACACGCTTAGAAAATCCCCAGCCTAAAATTAGGAAGATAGCAGCAATCATGATCCATTCTGGTGGAACTAAACTATCGTTCACCACTTTCAACAACAGGCGCAAGCCTACCAAGGCGACAGTTACATAGCCTGCGTCTTCTAGGTTTTCATATTCGTCTAGCCAACGGATAAACAATCCCGCCATGAATCGCAGCGTAATAATACCAATTGTTGCACCCGTCAGCACTAGCCATTTTTCTTGAGAAACTGCGATCGCAGTTGTCACGCTATCCAAAGAAAATGCCAAATCTGTAAATGCAATCACGGGTATGGCTTGCAACAATGAATTAAAACGCGGCCCGTGATGGCGATCGTCTTCACTTTGTTGAGAGGTAAAGTGTTGGAATACCAACCAAAGCAGATAAGCAGCGCCCAATAATTCAAATTGCCAGAATTGTTGTACCCAAGTGGCAGCGAGAATCAGGCTGATTCGCAGCACATAAGCAACGACTAAACCAAAGTTGAGGGCTTTACGCTCCAGTTCCTTGTCTTCCAACCCCCTAGCGATCGCAGCCAAGGCGATGGCATTGTCGGCAGATAACAGCGCCTCTAAAACCACCAGGATCAGCAGAACTATAGGGGCTTCAATGGTGAAATGAAAGTCGAGGTAATCAAAAATTCGGTCTAGCATTCCGGGTTTCTCAAGCAGAAAAAATTAAAATTTGACAAGAACAGAGATTTGCATATTAAAAAGCGCAATAAATTGCCACTCTAATTCAGCTTAACGTGGTTATGGTGCATTTTGAAGAGGGTTAAATGTGTGCGATCGCCCTAAGAGTGGGGTGATTTGCGTATAAGTCAATACACCCAAAGTTTTAACATCTAGTTTAGTGCGATCGCAATGGACATCTGAAAAACCTCTCTCTAAATCTCTCTCCTTTTAGGAGAGAGACTTTGAATTTTCCCCCTTCCGGTGTCGGGAAGGGGGTTAGGGGGTTAGGTTTTCGTGGACTTTTCTAGATAACGTGAAAAGTCAGGCGCTATTTTCTGATTAAAATCACTGCTTTTTGGGTTTAGCACATTGCTAAACCCCTACGACAGATGAAGTTCAAGTAGGGTGCGTTGCGCTGCACGACAACGCACCATCTTGATATATCCTATTGCATTAAAATCTGACGGATTAAAATACTCATTACCTCGCCTGGGTTGGCGGTTGGTAGTAGCGGACTCCAATCGCCGATGCTGGCGTAGCCAATCACTTGCAAATAGTGAATTGTGCTAGTAACTGCTTTTGGAGAACCTATTAATAGATGTTTAATCGGTTCTCTTTTCGGTAATTGATTTTCAGAAGATTGATTCAGAATGAGTGTATTTAAGTTTTCGCCATCTAAGTACTGTTGTAATTCTGATTCGGCGAACTTCTGATTTTTTACAAACTTTTGTACTTGTGTCATCATTGTAATTGTCTCCCAGAATGGGGGTTTACAGAAAGGCGATCGCAGATTCTTGGCAGAGGGCGATCGCCTTTCTTATTTGTATATTAAAGTATAACTTTATACTTGTAAAATCTTAAAACAAAAATAAATTAACAGTTAAAAGTATTTATTTGTAGCTACAATTATTTTTTTGCTGTCGTTATTTGGTATCTATAACTAACTTATAAAAACAAAAATATCGTCATAATTTATGAATATTTTTTTATGAATAACACACTTCTACAACGCATTACTTACAGCAGATTTTAACTTTGTGAGGTACAGAAATACCCCACCTGCGCGATAGCGCACCCTCCCCTTACCAAGGCTACGGTGTAGAGACAAGTCTTTCTGACCCCCTCTAACTCCCCCTTATAAAGGGGGAGAACCGGACATTTCCCCCCAATGCATCGGGGGGATTAAGGGGGGTAAATCGGGATTTGTGCTTGATTACCAAGATGTGTGTACACCGTAGCCTTACCAAAAGGAGGAGGTAAACTTGCTCAATTTCCCCCCTTTATAAGGGGGGATTAAGGGGGGTGTCGTTCATCGAATTCGAGGTGTCGTTCATCGAATTCGGGGTGTCGTTCATCGAATTCGGGAAGTCGTTTATTGAATTCGGGGAGTCGTTCATCGAATTCAGGGTGTCGTTCATCGAATTTGGAGAGTCGTTTATTGAATTCGGGGAGTCGTTTATTGAATTCGAGGAGTCGTTTATTATTTTTGTTGAATTTTAATTTGAAACAGCCAAAATTGCCGCGTTGTCATTTTGCAGCAACTTTTTATGTAGTTCTACAAGTTTCTCATCCCGCCTGACAAAGTTGGCGACACCCCGATAAGGAATATTATTTGGAGGAGATGAGTGTAACTGCCCAGTAGGGGAATTGTAGATACGAATATCGCCTTGATAAACTGTTCCACCCTCAACCTGAGTTTGCCAGCCCTTGGCATTGTCTTGGTTGCTTTGGTTCATGATGGCTCAATTCAAGAATTGGGGCGTGCATGATGAATGTTAATATCGCCTTGATAAACTGTTCCACCCTCAACCTTAGTTTGCCATCCCCTGGCATTATCTTGATTGATTTGGGTCATAGTGCTTTTGTCTACTATCTTACCAGCCTCTATTTCACGAGCCAGTGTTTCTACTTCTTTAGCAAACTCCGGTTCTTCGTGTAAAATTATCTGCAAGTAAGCAGCAACTCTGTCTAAATCGGGTTTCGAGCCTTTTTCAGCAGCAACGAGGGCTGTTTCTGCTTTCCGATTTCCCCGTAACTTCTCCCAAATCTTTTTTCGCAGCTCGTCCATTTTTACCAGGGCTGCTTCAGTGAATTTTTCGATAGTTTTCTCAAATGCTTTGGTAAAAGCGAGGGTTGCGATCGCACTAGCTGTGATTGGTTCCAAAATATCCTACCTTATCCAGCGACATCTTCATTGATGCATACAATAACAGATGTTTAGATTCCAGAAAGATAAAGGCTAATCCAGTTTTTCTGGTGAAAGTCGGGTTTACCTTTAAAGGAAAAACTTTCAACGTTATTAACCAAAGTTTTAACCTGAGTAATCAATTGCTTTCACATTCATAAGACAATATTTAATCTTTGTTATAAATGCTTAAACCTTTCTTATACATACTAGAACGCGAGTAACAATTGCTTCAACATTCATAAGACAATATTTAATCTTTGTTATAAATGCTTAAACCTTTCTTATACATATTAGAACGTGAGTAACAATTGCTTCAACATTTGCAATAAATGCTCAAACATTTCTTATACAGGCTGGAACGCAAGTAACAATTGCTTCAACATTTGTAATCAATGCTCAAACCTTTCTTATACAGGCTGGAACGCGAGTAACAATTGCTTCAACATCCATAAGAAACATCTAAGTTTATAATTATAAGCGTCCCCAGCCTTCGCTCATCCTACCTCGCCTCTGTACAAGATTTTTATCCAAAATCTACGTTGACGGACTAAATATGACAAATGTAAATAACGTCTGGAAGCAATTTACTACAATTTAATTCTAAATTTCACAAAATCTCTGTTAACTTTCCCACAAGAGTATTTGCTAAATCCAATAACCTGATGTCATCTGTATCAACACTATTTCCTTCACCAGCTAACAAGTGTATTACAGCAGATAACCTATCATTGGTTTGGGAATTTCTCCAAGATTCATCTAAGTTTACGGCAAAATCAAACAGCGATCGCTCTCCTAAATGCTCTCTTACTTTCACAGCTACACTATCATTACTTACCAGAAATTCTTTGATAGTATCTAATTGAAAATTACCTAATATTTCATCATGTCCCCACGTTTCTAGCCAGTCTCCCTCCACATCTTCAACGTAAATATTCACAAAATCAACCCCATAAGTTAGCCAGTTTTGCTGCATTTGTCGCGCCGTCGCTAAAGCCTCAGCAAATGTATCTACTTGATTGTTGCAGTGAGTTTCTCTTTTATTAGGCATAAAAGCTGTAATTAGCACGTAAGTATATAGGCTAGACACAAATCTGAAATATGAAATTCCTGAAAAATCACGAAAATTTTAAATATTTGCCACCAGAAAGGTAATCACTGTTATACAGGGCCACGTTGACTAACTGGTTGACAAAATTAGCATCTTTGGGATTGTAACTTAAGAACAGCCCCCTCTCGATTTCCCACGATCGCAGTGTATTTTGCCAAGCTTCATACTTTTGGTGATTAAGTTCTTCACTAACACTGGTAACTTGAATGCACAGTGGTTGATTGTTACGACTAACAATTAAATCTGTTGCCATTGAAAGGTCGGCTATATAACGCTGCCAAAAACTACCTTCTCGCTGAACAATATCTTGGGCTATCGATCTAATGATATCATCATCAACCTGATTAAACTCGCCTGCCATTAATTTTTGTTTCCAAATATAAAACTTGGAGTCACTTGCATTGAACCATCTGGGAAATAAATAACCATACCAATATCTCTCAATCGGCGTCATCAGCTCGAACTTTGCTTTTTGTTCCTCTTCTGAAGGTAAGGATTTAATCATCAGCCAAATCGTGGAATCTGTAATCACCTCTAGCAGAAAGGCAATTACAAAGGGTTTTGCAGTCAGAGAACCTGGCTTGATGTCTTTTACCCAACGATTGATTTCTTCTAATCTTCTCGCTAGATTATGATCTATCGAGGAGGCTTGCTCGATAAGGGACTTTAACCGATCCTTAATTTCTGTTGCTTGCAAACGATGCCCTACTTTCAGAAGATTACACTTTTTTACACATTGATAACTAGATTTTAACTTGAAAATGTATTTAATTAATTTCCTCGTGTCATCATAATATTCTCTAGGTCGATGCCCTGTATACGTAAAGCCTCCCGCAGTCGAGCAATTTCTTGCTCTGCTTGTTTAGCGCGTTCTTCTGCCTCTTTGGCACGTAAACGTTCTGGTTCAAAATAACTTAGTTTTCTGAAATACCGTCAGCAATCGATTTTACAGTAGCAGGTTCAGACATTAGAGATCGCTCGTAAACCCGATAAATCTCCTATGTACCGAGTATAGGCATGAGCAACCAGTGCAATGAGAAACAAAATCCCTGGCTTTATAAAAATAAGTTGTCGGGAATCTTTAGATTTTATCTTAATTTCATTGGATTATTAGATCGTTAAAATTAGAAATATGTTAAGTAAAATTTATGCAACTGCTATTTTTAAGGAATGGCTTTTTAGCGCTAACTTTTGCTGCGATCGCTTCAACTGGTGGGTTAATTACAGGCTGTAACAATACTGCTTCCCAGAACCAAAGCCAAGCGCCAAAGGAAACCACCAGCAATGCTAATGACAAGCAGATGATGAATCACGGTGGTGGCATGATGAATCACAGTATGGGAATGGATTTAGGCCCAGCCGATGCTAATTTTGATTTACGATTTATCGACGCTATGATACCGCACCATCAAGGGGCTGTGGAAATGGCGAATGTTGCGCAACAGAAATCAAAACGTCCTGAAATCAAAAAGCTAGCAGACAATATCATCAAATCGCAAAACCAAGAAATCACTCAGATGAAGCAGTGGCGACAAACTTGGTATCCCAAAGCGGGAGATAAACCAATGGCTTACAACAGTCAAATGGGCCACATGATGGAAATGTCATCTGACCAAATGAAAACTATGATGATGAGTCAAGATTTAGGTGCAGCTGATGCGGAATTCGATCTGCGCTTTATCAATGCGATGATTCCTCACCATGAAGGGGCTGTAACAATGGCGCAAGATGCCTTAAGTAAGTCTAAGCGACCTGAAATCAAGAAATTAGCCCAAGAAATTGTTAAAGCCCAAGATATCGAAATTAAACAAATGCAACAGTGGCGAAAAGCTTGGTACAACAAGTAATATTATGTATTCTGTTCGATAAAATTTTCTCACCAAATTTTACTCATATTCAAAATAAACCCAGGCAATACCAACTCGCCGCTTACACTAGCAGGATTATCTAAACATTCTTCTGGCAATCCAGGACGATAAATATAAACTTTACGCTGCTTACGGTCAATCAACCAACCTAACTGTATTCCTGGCTCATTCATATATTCCTCCATTTTTTCCTTTAAAGTCTGGAGGTTGTCGCTAGGAGATTTGAGTTCGACCACAAAATCTGGACAAATGGGAGCAAACTTTCGCTGCTGTTCTGGAGACAGAGCATTCCAGCGTTCTAGTTTAATCCAGGAAGCATCTGGAGAGCGTTCTGCACCTGTTGATAGCTTAAACCCAGTACTAGAGCTAAAAGTTATACCTGTACCATCTTGTTCTGACCAAACCCACAATTGCCCAAATATGTTACCTTCTCGATTTCCTGTCTCTGAACCAGTAGGAGGCATAATTACTAATTCTCCAAATTTATTGCGCTCAATGCGTAAGTCACGATTCACCTGACAGAATTCAAAAAATTGTTCGTCTGTCATTTGCATTGATGACGGAATTTGCAAAACCAAAGGAGATGAGAACATAAGGATTTCCTCCAGCTTCAGATACCTAGCCCAATGACTATATTCTCACGCAAAAAAACAAAGGCGCAAAATTATATCTTTGCGCCCTTGCTTTTTATCAGAAATCATTTTCAGATTTACTTGTTAGGCTGAGGAGTCATCCGCAGATAGGGTTTGATTTCCTCATAACCTTTGGGGAATTTCTCTTTAAGTACTTCTGGATCTTTCAGTGAAGGGACAATTACAACATCCTCTCCATCTTTCCAGTCAGCTGGTGTCGCCACGCTGTAATTATCAGTCAATTGCAGAGAATCAATCACCCGCAAAAGTTCGTCAAAGTTACGTCCTGTGCTGGGAGGATAGGTAAAACTCAGGCGGAGTTTCTTATTGGGGTCAATCACGAAAACCGATCGCACTGTCACAGCCGCATTAGCATTGGGGTGGATCATGTCGTACAGATCGGCAACCTTGCGATCCGCATCCGCCAAAATCGGGTAGTTAAGAGTGGTGCTTTGAGTTTCTTCAATGTCTCCCACCCAGCCTTTATGGGATTCTACGTCATCAACGCTGAGTGCGATCGCTTTGACATTGCGCTTGTCAAATTCTGGTTTAAGCTTGGCAACTGTGCCAAGTTCTGTTGTACAAACAGGTGTAAAATCAGCAGGGTGAGAGAACAGCACAACCCAGCTGTCACCTGCCCATTGGTAAAAATCGATGTCGCCGTGTGTTGAGGCTTGCGTAAAGTTGGGTACTGTGTCACCTAGACGGAGAGCCATGTGAGATTCCCTGTAGTTAGAAAAGCATATATATTCTAGTATGCCATCATGACATAAAACCCCTATTTCCCAGTCGGAGTTTAGCAGTTTGAAACAAAATTTTAGGTTGTCAGCGCTTTCGGATAAGGGACGAAAAAGAGGTAAAAACTATTAGACCTCTTGCAAAAATATATTTTTGCACTCTTAGGGGAAAGGGTAAAGGTTAAAGGGAAAGGATTTTAAGTTTCTTTACCCTTTTCCCGGACAAATGCCAATAATTCTATTGACTAAATTTCATATGTATGCATTTAATTAATATGTCTTCCCTATAGATTTTTCTTTACATAGAGGATTGCAAATATCAGGGCGATAGATGGCTACAAGCTATTGAGGTCTCGGCTTATTGAGTTGCAATATTTCCACACTATTGCAGAATTACGAGAAACTTTTTTAGCATAGATACAAGATTTTGAAAAATTTATAACTTGTTAAATAATTATTTTTATAACGCAAGTATTGAGGATAATAAAGACTACAAAATATTTCTTATTTTTGAATAACTTATGATGATACTAACCTTTTTAGTGATTGGTGTTATCCTCAGCACAACTGCGAGTTTTGTTTTTGAAGTTCCTTGGTTGATGCCAATTTTAGGTGCTGCTGTCCCCTATCCCATTTTCTTTTTACAAGTGCGTCGTCAAGAATATAAAAGTGCTTTTTGGTGGATGTTATTGTGGGGAGTTTTGCAGAGTATTGCCGTGATTATAGCAACAACAATCGCGCCACAAACAGCAGCAAAAGTCATTCTCCGCGGACAGTCATACACTACAGAGATGTTCCACTGGATTCGCACGGGAGAAGGTATGGAAGGAACAATCCGTTTATTTTTACCAAACCATTTATTGCACTACGGAATTTTTTGTATTCTCTGCGTTATCACCTTAAGTAGTGCGGCATTGATATTCGGCACTTGGATGCTAAACTACATGAATTTTTATGTTGCAGAATTAGTAAAAATCAGTGCTAAACCCTGGCTAGCAGCTATTTTAGGGTGGTATCCGTGGTCAATTTTGCGGATAATCGGGTTTATTGCAACTGGGGTGGCTTTAGCTGCTTTAGGATTAAATCTAATAACTCGCATCAGAGGCGAAGTTCCAAAGTCTCCCTTTGCGAAAACTTATATGTTGATTGGAATTGGTTTTGTGATTGCGGATATCGTTGTGAAAGCGGTTCTAGCGCCTATTTGGCAAAAACTTTTGTTATCTGCATTGGGTTAAATTCATTTGTTTTCCTGTAAGAGCGATCGCCAAAGGTGTAAACACCTAGTATGGGTAGAGTTTAAGGCTTTAATAGCAGCCACAAGGGTGAAGTTGTTGACGGTGGCTATAAAGTCATTGATTTCACTCAATATGGACTTTTTTATAAACTACTTGCCAAGCTCATAAAATCTACTATACTAAGTGTTTCAGATGGCACTTAAGACAATACAATAAAAGCTCATTGATGCACTTAAAACTCCAGTGATAAAAATTCTATTTGATGAATCTCATGACCAGTTGTCCTGTTCACAGTCGCAGGGAGACAATACTCCAAAAGAAGCATGGACAATCCTGTGCAGTCAGGTAAAACAGTTATTTGGTGATAATGCAATCTCCTTTAAAAAGGAACTGCTGACTCGTCAGGTACTTCAAGATTTTCAGATGCTAATTCTGGCTGCTCCTAAATCTCCTTTGAGTGCAGAGGAAGTGAAAGCAATAGTTAGTTTTGTCAAACAAGGAAACTCACTTCTAATTGCAAGTGACCAGGAATCGCTTGTTATAAAAGATGACAGCATAAATTTTGTCTTAGAATCTTTAGGATTACGCTTTGAAGAGTTATTAAATCATCCTCCAGAACAAGTATTTAACTTATTACCACACTATATTAGTTCTGAAGTATCTCAATTAAAGATTAGAGAGCCTGTTTATATCAAAACACTATCCAATTCTCCTTATCCAGTTGATATAATTGCTACTTTGCCTGATACTGGCAAAACTTTACTCGCTGCGCTGGAAGTGGATGGAAGTAATCAATCAGGACGAGTAGCAATTTTAGGAAATTATTTAATCTTTAGCGATAAATATATTGATACTGGTAATAACAGAAAACTAGCATCAAATATCCTTTGTTGGCTAGCTCATCAAAATTCCTTAGACTGTCGTGATGCTCGTATTGCTACAGAAGTAAATTACAAACAAAGTGCAAAATTTTCAATTGTTATTGCTAACCCCAAATTGCAACGTTTAGAGAATATAACTTGTGTGTTAGAGTCAGATACAGATATTCTAATTCAAGAACCAAGCAAAAAAATTCGTTTTCTTCCAGGGAACGGAAAAACTCAATTGCAATGGACTGTTATTCCTCAGCAAATAGGACAGCAAACTCTCAGATTAACTATAGATATTCCCGAACCAGGTAATTCAGAAACTAGTAAAACCTCATCTTTGTTTCTCGCTCCAGTTGCTCAATTCCAGTGTATACCAGATGCAGAATTTGACCTTGTATTCCTCAATCTTCAAGGAAAAGCTCAAGAAATTGTCGAAACTGGAGTTACTTTTGAAGTACAGGCGATCGCTCGTTGGAAGAATCATGCAAAAGCTGTTCCCTTAAGAATGCAGCTAGAGTGTCCCCTAACTCATATTAAAGTAGAACAAATATCAACAGAACGATGGTATTTGACAGTCTTAGATCCAGGGGATTGGTTAATTACTCTCCATATCAGCTATATTAATCAAAAAATTACTCGCCTGGTTCATGCATATCCATCTGCAAAGACCAAAATTGAAAAAATACAACGCGACGTAGTGACACCCTTAGCAGCAGAAATTCATTATCAAGTATCTCAAATACGCCAAGAGTTTGATAGTGAAGAAATACGAGAAATTCCCTTTGAATTGTTGACTCCTGAAGAACAAGTCAATCGCCTTTATAACTACAGTACCAAAGAGCAACTCCTAGAAGCTCTACAAGCAGCCAGAGCTGAAACTAAGCGTTTTTCACCACTAGTTGAAAAATTACTACAGTGGATTGCGCCTACTTATTCACCCCTATATGGTTGTTGTATTCCCTACGATCCAAAATTAGCAGCACATCTTGTCAAAGAACATCAATTTTTTGAGCAACAGTTAGCGTATAATTTCCAGGGTATAGAGGGAGATGAGCATTACGGTCAAACATGGCTAGAAGGTAATATTGCAGCCTTACTTTTACATGAAAAGTACGGTCACGGATTTTTCTACAAGCATACAAAAGTAGGACAGCAACTAGCAATCTTATACAGTCATGGATTGCTTCGTAAAGTGGATAGCGAAGGATTGAAATCTCCCTATCCTAGACTTCTGCATCAGGAATACAAGTCAGAAATTGAAGCTCTGCATCAAAGTAGTATTATCCTGAATGAAGGATTTGCTACATGGATGGAGTTAACTATACTACGCCGTCTCAAAGGGAGTGTCAGTCAAACAGTTTATCGGCGTAAAGACTTCTTGTTTAACTACGACGAGTATTTAACATTTCTTCAAAAAGACAGCGCCTACTTTCAACGTTTTGAACCTTTCTACCCTTCAAGATATCAGGAAGGATATGAATATTTAGAGGAGATTCAAACCAGCTTTGGTGCAGAATGCGGCTCTAAGTGTGTGGTTCAGGCTGTAATTAAAGCAGCAGACGTAGATTTTGGCATTATTGAACACAGTGGCAGGGTAGAATTTCTCCTACCTTCTGGTAAGATTAAGGAAGACTTGTTGAACGAAGATGATGATAATGTTACCTCACCAACTGAACGCCTAAAAACCATTTGGAAGTTACTGAGGAAACACGTTAATGAAATTCGTGCCGAACAACAAAAGTTGCAATGCCATCGTCATTGTTTACACCCTGATTGCCCAGTAAATTTAGTGATAAAAAAATACTTGGAGTGTTAAAAATATGGATAATTCACTAGAACGAGATATTAAAGAAATAGAGGACGAACTTTCAGGACAAAGGAAGAATAATTTCATAAAATGTGTACAAAAACTAAAATATCCAAATTCTAGACCATGGCCTATTTCTGATGATTCATTGAGTGGTGTTCAGAAAGCTGACCAAGATTGTAAAAATTGCATAGAAAATTCTGGATCATCACGAAAAAAAATAGAAAGCTGTATCAAAAGACTACTTACTGAATATCCCAGACATTAAGATTTTATTGTATATATCCTTCGGTTAAGAATTGTAATTAATATACTCTATATACTAGTAAAGAGGTGCTGCAATTTTGAGTAGTGACCAAGAGTTTTTTATTAAAATTAACGATATTATCGGCAAAACCTGGTTAGCAACTTTAGACGATTCTGGAGGCTATGTACTCTCCCTTAAGCCTATTGAGCAGAACAATTCATCGCCTGTGTTACCGGAAACAGAAAAACCGGAAAAAAACATATTATTAGAAAATAACTTACCAAATATCCCAAGTTCAGAAAACCCGGAAAAAAAACTAAATCAATCTACTAATGGGGACTCAGAATCACCAGAGGAATCTAATGCAATAAAGAAAGAATTATGCTTGGAATTTAATAGAAACTTACGAACACAAGAAAATTGTCAAGATTTTGTAGAACAAATCAACAATAATAACAATCTAATAGATAGTGATATCTTGCCAATAAGATATGAAGAATTACGAGGAAAACTTTTATCTGAGAAAATGATAAGCTTAATTCAAATTTTCCGAGAGCGAGGTAAAATCAAGCAATTACAACAAGTTTATTATATTTGTAAGAAATTTAAGAGTTTATAACAAAAACTATCATTTTATTATTTGTCTTCAAGTAAAATATTCAGGTTTGAAATCCTTTATTTTATCAACTAAATCTTTAGTATCCTTCTCTGCTTTCAACTTAGAAATTAATGTCTTTACCTTCTCCTGTTGCGTTTCTCCATTAAGTTCTTGATAAACTACATCACCATAACTATATAAAAGATAAATTAACTCATCTGAATTAAAAAGAGTGTTCATAGCTTTCTCTAATTCTGATGGCGAATTTCTTAAAACTTCAGCATCAAATTTATTAGGCTTTGGTCGTGGCATAATGTTGCCATCACGCGCACTCATGTACAAAACAGGAGTTCCAAAATCTCGATTAGTATAAAATTCTGAGTCAATGGGGTGCTCGCGTGCAATTTTTCTGCGACCTTGCTGCATAGCAGCGTCAACTGACTCACCCTTCGCTAATGCTTGATAAAATGCTTCACTAAAAAATGAAGCAACTGCGTTATTTAATGGATATTGCATGGCAATAACAGCTGGAATTTCATTTCGAGTTAATTGTGGAGCTAACCCTGCATAGTTTGCAGTAAAATCAACTTCACCACCTTGACAAGCTTGAAGTATAACTAAGCGGGGTTGAAAATCACTAAAAAATTCTCCAAACGTCCTATCAGAAACCCACTCTACTTTTTTAGCACTATTAACAAGAGTAATTTCTCCTACTTGCTCTTGCGAATCAAATCTTCCATGTCCAATGTAGTGAAGAATATGAGGTTTAATATTATTGATTTTTGCCAAAACTTCTTGTTTGTTTTTATTTCTTAAAACCTCTAGATCAATTAAATAGCTATTTTTGAGATTTTCAATTACTTTTATAGTCAGGTCTGGCAATACTTTATCAATTCCTTCTTCTTCTGGCTCAGAAGTGACGCATAAAACTTTTAAGGAATCTTCTGTGATATTAAGATTACCTCGTCCTGAAGCACTGGAAATGTAACGAGATATAACTAAGTGGGGGTCATCAACAATAAAAAAACCTCTTCTAGTTTCACTACCAGGATAATAAAGAAATTCCCAAGGTAGACCAGCTAACTCGTTCGCTTCTCCACGGAAAACTAATTGAAGTCTATATCGCTTGGGATTTTTGGTTTCTTTAGATTCTCGAATTTCTTTGATAATTTCCCCTAAAGCATTGTCTACACCTTTATTAAATAAGCATTTATACAAAAGTGTGCCAAATTCTTCAAATGCTTGACGTTTTTTCAGTTTTTTCCCACGTAGTAAATTTTCAAATTTAGCAATTTTTCTACAAATAGGAGCTAGGTATAAATTGCCAAAATCGTCCCTACCTGTATCTTGATTGTGAAAACAAACTCTGTCATAATTTTCCACTATTATTTGGCACTCAACATATTTATCACTGCTCATTTTTAATAATCCTAGCAATTTTTGACATATGCGTTGTTTTTACTATTTGCAAGGTGGCTTTTATCGCCTATCCTCAATAATTAAAATTAGTTATTTAAAGATAAATCATTATATACTAGGAGTTATATTCCATGTTTCCGAATATTTAATGGGAGCGCCTTTCTCAAAAAAAGTTCTGGCTTTGCTAGAAAAAATACGCATTAAATCGCCTAAATTTTCTATTTCGGCAGTCCAGAAATTGGGATGATGGTAAGCTTGAAGTGCAGCATCAATCTTAACTTGCTGGACTGATTTTGGTACCTGTAGGACTACTATCAAAGTGGGGTGGTTATCTTGAAAGAATTCTGCACCATCAATACGCCACATCACTTGAGAGTCACCGGGGTTATTATGCGTTATTTGGGCTGTCTTTAAAGAGTAAGTAAAAGGCTCTAAGGTTAATCCAAAATTACTTTTTATATTTAAATTAGCACCTATATTAGTTGTAACTTTTGCTTCCTCAGCTTGTAGATTTATTTGTCCAGTAGTAGCTTCAAATTCCAGATTTTCTCCTATGCATATTTCTATATTACTGTTAGTTTTAAGTTGTTGTTGAAATTTGCGATCCGGTAAAATCATCAGAGCTTTTGGTTGCAAGTGTGCTTCTGAAAATTCCGAATGAAATTCAACTATACACTCCAGCTTTTTGAAATACCAATTAGGGGGTAGAGATAAAGTGATAGGAAAGTGAATCCAATAAAATTTGTAATTTTGGCTGAGTTCTTGGAATTTGTGAGGCACAGTTCTGCCAGAATCCGTAAAGTCGCTTTTGGAAAGCTTGTCAACGTCAGGATACTTAGCAAATTTCGCTATTTCTTGATTAAGTTGCGCGAAAAGACGCGAAGTGGGATTATTATCTGGAGTTTGACCTTGACTTTCATCGCCTAACTCGGAATATAAAGCATTTAATTCGTCTAAAAACTGTGATCGCTCTGTTCCATCAAAGTCAAAATCGAAGCCCAAGCTGTTAGGGGTATTCATAGATCCTCTATTAAAATAATAAAAGTACTAACAGGCAAAAATCCCACAGTGACGATTTCGTGTGTTTTTTCTAACATCTACTAAGTAATGGAAGTATACTACTTGAGTAGTATTTTGTATATATTTTTTCTTTTTATTTAACAAAATTTCTATTTAGTTAAAATTTATACTAAAACAGTTTAATGGTAACAAAGCCGATCAATGCGTTCGTCAACAACAGAAAGCCTGATGTGCTGCGATCACAGGAATTATTCATTTCCTCTATTGGTTTATCTGAAAAATAGTTGCGCCAGATAAATATGGACTTACTTGTTCGTTCTTTTTTAGCTGGATGAAACTTAAGCAAGGTAAGAATTTGTAAGGGTGCAACAGCATATAGTGGGGAAACTGCTATTGTCTTAACTGTTTTTGTTCTTTATTCTACATTCAACCCCTAATAACAGTTAAAATGAATAAGAACCCACATCAATACGTAGTTACTTAATAACTAAGTTTAGGGGCAATACCAATTATGAGCATTGAAAAAGGCGATAGGGTTATAACTCCGAAGGGACAAGGCGAAGTAATTGACGCTAAAGTTTATAACGGAATACTTTCAGTCTTCGCAGATCCAGAAATTAAAGTCAAGTTAGATACTTCTGGACAAGAAAAAGATTTCCATCAAGAAGATTTAAAATTAGAAACTAAAAAACCAAGCTCAAAAGAGGCGATTGAGGCAGTAGATAAAATTAAAACACAACTTAATAAAATCCCTAATATGCCAACCAGAGAGAAAGGAGAGTTACCTAATCATCTAGAATATTTTAAGGAAGATATTCAAACTAGTAATGAACTCAAAAAACAGTTAGCACTGACAAATTTAGACTATGTAGATAAAACACTTGAAGTACTCAGAAAAACAGATTCTACAGCAAATTGTTGGAAGGAAATAGAATCTAATTTGAAGATATTACGCTGGTGGACTAGAACAAAATAACAATGTTCAAGCTGTCATCTTACGCAAAAAATACAGGTGTCACCCAATTTAACTCATTTGATTAAGTTGCCAGAATTTTTTGGTAGGCTTGGATTGTTTGCTTGGCGATCGCATCCCAGCTAAAATTTTCCAATGCATATTTTTGGGCATTTAATCCCCGTCGTTGGCGTTCTGCGGGATTTTCCAAAGCCTCTTGTAGTAACCCTACCAGTGCTTGCACATCTGTTGCGCCTACCCAACCCGACTCGCTATCACGTATCTGTTGACAAATATGTACTTGGTCAGAAATGACTACGGGTACACCTGCAACCATCGCTTCAGCTATAGCAATCCCAAAATTTTCGTAGTAGGAAGGTAAGACAAATAAATCAGCAGCTTGTAGTAAACTAACTTTGAGTTCACCAGAGACAAAGCCTGTAATTGTAGTGTGCGATCGCAATGGTGAATTTTGAATTTGGGATATTATCTTTTGTTCGTAATCTGGTTCTTGAGGATTAGTTCCAGCTAAAACAAAATGAAACTTATAACCAACCGCTAACAGCTTTTCTAGCGCCGGAATCAACAAATTTAACCCTTTTTTCGGGTCAATTCGTGACATAAACAGCACCAACGGTACATCTTTTGGTATTTCTAGCTGATTACATACATTTTTAATAGAAGATTGACGGGGAATCACACCCAAGGGAATCACCAAATCTGGTGTAGATACTCCAAATCGTTCTGATATTTTAGCTTCTTGGTCGCTGGTAAAATGAATTGCAGCCGCACTAGCTAAATTTTGACGTTCTATAATTGCGACATAAAGCTGTTTTAATTGCTTTTTCTTCTGTAAATCAGCCGGATCGAGAGTACCCAAAGGACGGAAAATATAAGGTAGCTTTTGCTGACGACACACAAGAGCAGCAGCACTAATTATTGGCGAGAATAGAGCGTGAATATGTGCTATGTCAAACTCGTGAGCGTGACGTTTTAACCAGTTTAATAAATCGAGGGAAAATTTGTAGCGACGAAACGGCGCACAACGAAAGTAAATTATTTCATAGCCATCTTGTTTAATTGGGCGATTTAAAGGGACATCTAGAGGTGTTTGACCATTATCGCCATTACTATCAGTTGTGAGAATTGTAACTTCTACTCCCTCTTTTACTAACGCTGGAGCTAATCCAAGTACCATTTGACTCGGCCCACCGTAAATTAGAGAAATTGAGGGAACAATTTGTAACACTTTCATTTTTTTGTCATTTGTCATTTTTCTTTTATCCTTCGTCATTTGTCCTTTATTATTCACTAATGACCAATGACTAATTACTAATGACTAACTCTTGATAAAATTCTAATTGCTGTTTAGCCAAAGCTTTATTTGTATATTGAATCATTGCTTTTTGATAACCAATTTCACCCAGAGTATGAGCAAAATCTGGTTTATCCATTAATTGAACTAAGCAATTAGCAAGAGCTTGAATATCACCTTCAGGAAATACTAAGCCAGCATCGCCAATTACATAGGGAATTTCCCCGGAATCAGAACCAATTACAGGAACTTGGCAAGCCATTGCTTCAATTAGCACATGACCAAATTGCTCTTTCCAGCCAGCAGAAGTTAAGGTTTTAAACTTGTAAGTTGTTTCTGAAGGTAATACTAAAGTACTCATTAAGTTGATATAACTTGCAACCTCATCATGGGGAACACTTTCTATCAAAATTAGTCGTTCTTTAATATTGTTTTCCGTCGCAATTTTCATTAATTCACTTTGCAACTCTCCTCGTCCCAATAACAGGAATTTCCAAGGTTTATTCTTCAAAGTGGCTAAAGCTTGCAAAAGTGTTAATAACCCTTTTTCTTGGACAAATCGCCCTACAAAACCTACTACACAATCCTCTTTTTCAATGCCTAACTTAGCTGCTAACTCTGGTTGAGCTTTGGGAGTAAATAAACTTTCATCTACACCCAGTTGTGGCATGACTTTAATTGCACCTGTATATCCCCGTTGCCGCAAAATTTCTGCTCCATCCTGATTGCCAGAAATAATCCCGTGGCTGTGGTTAAGGTTATATTTTTCTAATAGAGAAATTGGTAGTTTCAGTTCATAAGGAAGATTCCACCAAGTAAAAAATATATTTTTAGACTTGAGTCCTAATAGCTGATTTAAGGCAATCATTTGAGTATAAGCCAAGGCTCTAGAACCTTGTTCAACTTGGATGATTTGCGGGCGGAATTGTTTTAATAAAAATATCAAATCAGCGCCAAAAGTAAGAAGTCCCTGATGATTTTGACTAAAATTAGAAACTGGAACTATTTTAAATCTGCCTTCATCACGGTATTCAGTTTCAATAATTCTGTTTTGTACACCGCCTGGTTTCCAGCGTTTTGGGACTACAACTGTCACTTCAATGTCAGATTCTAGTTGAGATAAAGCGCGTAATTTTTCACAGTTGAGGTCTACGATATAAGTATGACTAGCAACTAAAATTCTCATTTTTCATTTATTCTTTGTTATTCACTAATGACCAATGACAAATGACTAATAACTAAACTTGTTTATCCAATCGACTGTAAATTTGACCATCGTTCCAAAGTGATTGAATGACAGTACCCAAGGCTTTGAAAAAACCCAAAATGTAGAAAATACCGCGAGTGGCAATTTTGATGGGGGAACCACTTTTATGGCAAGGTGGGCGTCCGAGAACGTGACAGTCAAATAAACGACCATATAAACGCAAAGCTTGAGTTGCAGTCAGGTTTTTCAGCCCCAGTAAAAAATGATTGTGGTAAAAGGTGAGTTGATATTTTAGCGATCGCATACTAATATCGTGACAACCCCCTGTTTCTTCGCCTAAATGCACCAAATGGGCTTCTGGGTCGTACCAAATCTTATACCCCGTCTGTCTTACCCGCAAACAAAAATCTGACTCTTCGCGCACTGCACTACCGCGAAACCTTTCATCAAACCTCAATCCATACTTGGTAAAAATTTCGCGGCGAAATGACATATTACAACCCCTCGCTGTCAGCACTTGTTGGGGTTTGATGGTATGTACTAAATCAATATGATACCAAGCAATTCCTGGGTCCATAGCTTCGGGAGGCAAATATTCAATCTCTAAATCTCCTCTAGAATCACCTAATTTCATTCTGTCAAAAACCCGACCGGCTACAGCCCCCACCTCTGGATTTTGCACATAATTTTTCGCATGGGCTGCTAACAATCCAGGGGTTAACTGAACATCATCATCAATAAACAATATTATTTCACCAGATGCCCGCCGGACAGCATAATTCCGCGCCCCTGGCAAACTTGCCCAATCTAAGCGCAACCATTTAATTTTACCTGCCTTTGCCATCTCTTCTAGGTAGGCTTGAATTTCTGGTTGGTGTTTTGGAGTTTGGTCTACAATTAAAACTTCAAAATTTGGATAATCCTGTTTTAAGACATCCACAATGCTATCGCGTAGTGCTTCTTCTCGTCCGTAGGTTGCAATAACTACAGTAACTAATGGCCAATTATTCATAAATTTTATTAAGTAATTTTACTACCTATATAATAGCCTTGTAGAAATTAATTTTCATGAAATTCAGTAAGTGGCTATTGCTTTAATTTACATACTGTATTTTCACGGATTTTGGAAAACCTCACTTTCATTCCTCTTTCTGACTACGAAATTGCTTACCCATCAATAAGTATCATCGAAAAATAAGTGTATGGCGAGAATTTCGAGGTAGGTTTGAAATACTGAGGTATTTTTGACCTCCAATCATATCTTTGGCCATTTTTATTTCATTTAAATTGTTTTTAGACGTTTTTTCTTCTTTTTTTGATCGGGGTTAGCTTCTTCCTTATCTTGTTTCTCCAGTTCTGGTAACTTAAAAAGAACTCCCGCAAAAAACCAATAATAGGCCGCGACAGGATCGACATCCAGAGGATAGTAGTAAGTGTTGGTGCTAATAAACAATATAAACACCCACAAAGCTGCTCCGGAACTACGGAAATTACGGTTCTTTATGGAGCGATAGGTTTTAAAGCCCAGAATTGTTAAACTTGTTACCAAACCCAGAAACGATAGTAATCCAAAAATTCCTACTTCATAAAGTACTTTGGGGTAGTAAGTTTCCACAAGCTTAGTTTGGCCCATCACACGGGCAGAGTTTGTTGCTCGTCCTAAGCCGCTTCCCAATGGCCCGTCTACGTTTTTCCAATTTTCTTCAAATTGCTGGATGATAAAATCTTGAGGTGGTGAAGCGTTCCAACGACTGATAAAACTCTCGGTTCTCTCTTGTACGACAGCAGGGTTACTCACCATCGCAATTCCCAGAATGAAGGCAAGTCCCACGCCTATGGGGATAAATCGTTTCAGGTTGCCAAGTTGTCCGGTAAGCAATAGCAAAATCCCGAAACAGATTGGTACTAAAGCTAAGGCGATTCTCTGCCCAGAGATTACAGCATCGATAAAGACTCCCACTATAGAAGCTAAACCGATAATCCGCCATATTGGCGAGGGGTCGGTGAAGCCGGTGGCAAAGGTAAAAAAGGTGCTAGAAATTAAAAACCATGCCCACTGCCAAGGAGCTACAAATGTCCCTGGTAGGCGAATAACCCCTTCTTCGGGACTATATACTAGCGCTCCACCAAAATAACATCGGGCTTCGAGTGTTGCTCTAAATAAGGCATCTCCTTCAAGACCTCTAGTACCCTGACATACACCAGTTAGTAGTAAAAAATATTGAATAAATCCCAGCGCGCAGCAAATCAGTGTAAGGACAATTTGGAGGCGCAATAAAAATAGAAAATCCCGCTTATCGCGAATTAGATAGTAGGCACAACCAATCAGAGGGACATAGCCTAAAAATACTTTTAGTCCCAGAATTCCCATACCTAATGGTATTTCTGGGGGTGCTTTTTCTAATAGTCCTGCACTAGGCGGGTTAAATTGCTGTCCACCATTAACAAACAACAGTGTTAGCAGACTGCAAGCCAAAACAATATAAAGTGGGATTTTAATGCCTTTGGGAATAATTATCGGTAGCCCCTGTCTACGACAAGTCTGCCAAAGTCCAATTAGCGCTGGAACGTAAAAGGCATCTTTAGCTAATTGGAGTATGGGACTATTGCCCAAGTAGTAGGTGACAGTACCTCCCACAGGTATGTAAATGATGAAGGCATATAGGGCTTGGCGTGGATATTTGTAGGAAAGGGACATGACTATTATCCCTAACACGCCAGGGACTGCTGCTTTAATTCCAGCTACGAAAAAAAGTAGAATGCCAACGAAGACACCGCCAAAAATGGCGATGGTGAGTAAGCTAGTGAGTTCTTTACGTACTTGGGCAGATTTGCGCTTCTGGGCTAACTGTTCTTTGAGACTAAGGGTAGAAGTTTCCTTTTTAGCCTGCTTTTTTGATTTTTTAGATTGCTGAGATTTTGATTTAAATTTTGGCATAGTGGCACTGTAGCCTATCAGCCTCGCAAAAGACTCCATTATATAGGACTAATATTTGATTTTAAAATACACGTAGGGGCCAGTGCGTTGCGGAGGTTCCCGATGCTTGAGTACTTGCTCTAAGCGTTGGCGCAGCCTCTGGTAGAGAAGTCATGCCTTGGCGTACCCTTACAGGGAAGCAAGCTACTGACGTGGCAAGCTTAAAATAATGTGAGTTCGACAAGCCCTCTCCGTGTCGGAGAGGGGAGCCAAAACCTTAATTTCTCGTTGCTCCTCCCTTTCCCCGTGGGAGGGAGAGGTTCATCGAACTCACGTTAAAATAATGCATTAGACGTAGGTTGGGTGGAGCGGAGCGCAACCCAACATATATCAGGATGTTGGCTTTGGCAAAGCCTCTACCCAACCTACAATTTTTTGCAACATTTTAGCCTTGCCATGCCACTACGGCACAATTTCAAGCTTTTGGTGCGTTACACTTTGCTAACACACCATATAAGACTATTTATGAGATGAGATTTTTCCAAAAACAATTTAAAATTCCGATAGTTGAAAAATCTCTCTGGATTGTTGTAATTTGTATAATCCAAATTCATCTTTCAATGATTGATTTAACAATTTCCGATTAAAAATGCTAAATCTTAATCTTGTTGAATTGTTAAAAAGATTTTCTCCTGTTTCCAAAATATAAACTGCACCTGGAAATGGTAATGATTTAATAGCTTTTGCTTTGCTCTTTAAAATATCTCTGACTTTAGCGTGATCTATATAATATTTATAGTATCCGTAGCCACGATTATATTCTGCGGTTTCTGGCAAATCATTCAAATCATATCGAATAATATTACAAGTTCCACACATTTTATAAAAATTGCTTCTCTTGATATATATGTAATCACTGCCTTCTTGATATTTATAACCTTTATTTATAAACCATCCATTAGAATCAGGGTGTTGTTGAACAAATTTGGCTAAATTTCCACTAACACAATCGTCAGCATCAACTGTCATAGTGTGAGTGGGAGAAAATTGACGAGCATACATTAATCCTTTTAAGATTTTACGCCCTTTGTCTGTGTCTCCTTTGGCTACAGGGCTAGGCTCGTTTGGAAGTGAAAAATCAACTGTAATGTATGTTATATGAGGATGAGTAAATTCTATTTTGGGCTTTTCGTTACAAACAACAATAACGTGAAAGTTAGGTGAGGTTTGATTGCAAACTGATTTAATACATCTTTCAAATAATTGTGTAACACGCTCCCAGGAATTGGAAACTTGTGCACTTTTGAGTGGGATAACAAAAACAAGCACTATATTTTATCAGAACAAACAGCTAGGAATCTCGAAGCAAATAATAACACGCTAAGACTGACGCTAAGACTAAATGTCAGTAGATCGAAAAGTTTTGTAAGTTGACGAAAGAATCAGGGTTTCAGACGAGGTTTTGATGTTGACGATCGCGAGCGATGTCTACGACGAGCTACGCCTATGCTTGTACTGCATCCTTAAACCACCAACAACGCTCGTTCCTTGAAAAGCAGACTCTAACAGGATTCCGGCAAATTGTGTTCCTAAACTCTAATTAACGGCTGGTAAGGGTTCTGGAAAACTTTTCGGTCTACTGACAGTAACAGAGGCCAATTACCCGATTTCAGGCAATTCGAGTTACTTGCTGATTCACACGAGGACGGCCAAAGCGTTCCCAAGCACTCCCTCCTCGCAAAAATAGCTCTAAAAAGCGCAATGGTTCCCCTGAATCGCCTCTTGACCAACCGGAACTACCAGGAGCAAAGGCTAAAGTTCCTTCAGATACCTTGAAACTGCCATCAGAATATACCGCATCACTAACCACATCTCCAATTCGGATTACGATCTTGCTTTGAGGCTCCAAGTTAAGCGTATGCGCCCCAATAGTTGTTTTAATGTTGCCGTAGCCATCAATCCAGGCAATGCGATCTGATGGAACATCTGGAATTTGCTCACTCTTGAGGCTATCTCCCAGAATGCTAAAATCTTCATTCATAATCGCAGCCGCAGCCGGAGGAAATACATCTCGTGAGCGAAACTGCGAACCACCACGGGAAACGTTGACCACTCGCAACTCCTTTGTATGGTCTTTGATAAAGGAGAGGGTGTAGCCTGCATTCACACCCACTACTTTTACACCATTGGATAGAAGGGCATAAGTTAGACCTTCACCTTCATTATCTCGACGAGCTTCAGGATCGTCCTGACGAGGCGCACAGTTGTGATAAATTAGGCGATCGCTAGGCCCAGGGTTAAGTCCTAGTTGGGCAATCCAGAATCCCGTTGCCAAGGTACTGAATGCTGGAACCGAAAGCAAATGAATTTGGGCATCGGGAAAAGCCATCAGCAGACGTTGTGTGACTTCTGTAAATGCCGGATCTCCTGTACCGTAGTCTGCAATGACGCAGATAAACATTCTGCTCCTCCTTTTGATGGGGTAATTTGCAATCAACCTAATTCATAATTAGTAATTATGAATTATTTCGTCATTATCTGATTACAAGGTGAAATGAAAAAATGAGTATTCATTTCACTCCTAATTAATAACGTTAAAGTCTTAGTCAACGCAATGAAAACAATTACTTCACTTTTTAGCGAAGAACGCAACCAACTCCAGATAGATATTGATAACACAATCGGCATTGAGCAAATAGTTAAACTGGTTCAAAACCGACTCGATAATCTCGAAAGAATTTACATTGAAAAGCTTAATTTGGCTCAAGTTCGTCTGGCTTCCTTTTTCTTGGATACGCTACGGCAGTCTATCGCCACTCTGGCTGCGGCTAACTATCTTCAAGTTGCTCCAACAGAACAAAGGCAAATTACTAATACAGGGACAAAGTTGTTTAGCAGCAGATTCATCCTGAAACTGCTAAAGGGACTAATTTATATAGGCATCTTAGGTTCGTTGTTTTCTTTAACTAAAACTACCCCAGGTGCTTGGATGGCTATCTTATTAACCTCTCTACTTATAGGATTAGAAATTGTACTTCAACTCGAATTAAACAACCAGCAAAATAATTCTATATCTGAAGGACTATTGGAATTACCTCAACCGATTCTCCGGGTTGATAGCAAAGTATTTCTAGATCACCTTGGCGATGCTCTCAACACTATCGACCTAGCAGTAGCTAGAGTAGGAGAATCAAATAAACATGAAGGCGACTTAGCAATAGAAGAACTGCCAGAACTATTGAATTTTCTCCAAAGACTAATGGGCGCATCCAAACTTGATAAACCTCAAATGGCTTATGAACTGGCGAAACTTCTGCCACAGATTTTAATGTCTCAGGGAATTAACGCTCAAATTTACCGATCGAATAGCGATCGCGAGTATTTTGACTTTGAGCCAAGTATCGACCCCGATACCAAAGAACACGTGACTCTAACGCCGGCTTTGTTAAAAGGCGATCGCTTGATTAGACGCGGTAGGGTAATTGAACCAGCATATTCCTCTGCTAGAGAATAATAGACAATAAGGGTATGGAAATTTTAGAAACAATCGGTTTTGATTTGGGACACGGTGAAACGGCTGTAGCGAAAGCGATCGTGGAAAGCATCGAACCTCCCCAAATGCTGGAGATAAATAACAAGAAGAACCAAATTACAGCCCTTGGTTGGCATCCCAAACTCGGTTATCTGGTCGGGGAACAAGCATTAATTCAAGCTGGCGTTACTCAACTGACAATCTCTTTCAAGCAAAAACCCAACAACGATCCCAAATATCGAGAAACAATTAGCACTTTTGTGGCAACCTACTACCGCCTTTTGAAAGAAAGCAAACAACTTGCAGGTGGGGAAAGTAGCTATTTTTACATTGGTTGCCCTTCAGGATGGACAATTAGCGATCGCACCGAATACCAAAAGCTGCTTCAAGAAGCTGGCATTCCCCAACTAAATGTTGTGCCCGAATCGCGGGCTGCTTTCATGCAAGCCAAGGAAGCCGGGAAGTTGGAGTATGACAAACTTCTGGCATCGGTGCTAATTGTCGATATTGGTTCTTCAACCACAGATTTTACTCTGGTTAAAAGTTTAGAAGAAATCCCGATAGATTTCGGGAGTAATACATTGGGAGCATCCCTAATTGACAAAGCTATTTTTGCCCGGACTCTCGCCAACCACGAACAAAAAGCATTACTGGAAAAAGTATTTCAGGAATATCCCCATCACCAAGCTCGTTGTGAACTTGCTTGCCGCAAAGCTAAAGAAGATTACTTTTCTAATGAACAGCTATACAGCGATCCTGCATCCTTTGCGCGTGGGTTCGAGTCAATCAACGAACAGATTTATTTTATTCCTCAAGTGAATAAATTGATGATCGAGGAAATTTTAAATCAACCCTTACCTGAACTGGAAAATCATAGTTGGATTAAATCATTTCGCGATTCTTTAACCGAGGCAAAAGAAAAGCTGGAAAAACTTGGAATCGTGCCCAAACTTGTGCTGATGACTGGCGGTGCATCTCGAATGAAGTTCACGCATGTTCTTTGTCAGCAAATGTTTCCCGAACCAGAAACGCTGCTTCGCCCCGATCCAGAGCCAGAAAGGTGCATTGCTATGGGTTTAGCACGAGTAGGGCGATGGGATCTGCGTGCTGCTGCTTTTAAGCAAGAAGTGAACAAACTATTTACCTCGAACCAGCTTAAAGGTTTGATTGAAAGGCATATTCCAGAGTTAATCGAATCACTAACTAAGCCTTTGGCGGATGGCTTGATTGTCAACGCAGTGAAACCAAGTTTAAAAGATTGGCAAAAAAACAAAATACGGACTTTAGCCGATTTGGAAACAGCTTTGATCGGTCGGGCAGAACAGTGGCTCAAAAGCGATCGCGCCGTGCAGATAATTAATCATCAATGCGCTTCTTGGTTTAGCAATAAAATCCAACCCGATTTAGCCGCACAAACCGATCCAATCTGTCGAAAGTTCCAGATACCTAGAAGCAGCTTAAGGTTCCAGGATAGTATTGACCCAACTTTTGTTAACCCAGAATTACAAATTGGAGATGCTATCCTAGCTGAGACAGTAGCATTTATTGTCAATGTAGTAATTGGTGGAGGCGCTGTGGCTAGCATCATTACTCTCATCCTAACTGGGCATTTAACCTGGCCGATTGCACTAGTATATGGGGCTTCGTTGATGGCAGCAGGAATGGAGCTAAATCGTAAGGGTGTTCAAGAAGTAATTAAGACAAATATAGATGTACCTAGTTGGATTCGTTCTAATTTTTTGAGCGACAAAAAAATTGAGGATATATGCGATCAAATAAAGCCGGAGTTAGAGAAAGTTCTTCAAGAACAACTGACAGCAAATCAAGAAGCTTTTGACAAACTGATTGTCAAAGTTGAGCAAGGACTTCAAACAAGCCTTTCCACTAAGGTTCAATCTTGCATAATTCTGATTCAATAGTGGTGATGAGTGGCAGGAAATATAGCTTTTTAAAATTATTATGACATCGCCTATGTATTTTAAAAAAGTGGCAAGAGATAGTTAGAGTACTGGCAACGGCAAATAAATAGGAACACAACAGGAACAACTATAGCATTTCCTAATCGATGTACATCATAGCCCCCTCCTTGCTTGCGGGGAGGGGGTTGGGGGTGGGGTTCTCATACCTCACAAAAGCAGATAAACGCTATATTTCATCTAATTTTTCTACTTAACGGTGATTTCAATATGTAACCTGTTCAAAAGTCAATGATTCAAACAATAGTTGTCTTTCTCATTATTGGACTGATTATTACTGGGATTTTAGTCAATCCGATTTTAGTCAAAAGACGAAGAAACCGTCTCAAACATCGTCCTTTTCCTCCACTGTGGAATGCCATTATTGAGAATAATCTTTCCATTTATCTGTGTCTTTCTCCCGATGAACTCAGACGACTTCAGGGACATATTCAAGTATTCTTAGCAGAAAAGCAATTTATCGGCTGTAGAGGATTACAGGTGACAGAGGAAATGAAATTGACTCTTGCTGCTGTTGCTTGTTTACTTCTATTAAATGAACGGGGGCAGTACTTCCCCAGACTTCGTTCAATTTTGGTGTATCCCAACGCTTATTTTGTTCAGGAAACGAATTCCGTCGGAAAATATGTTGTTGAGGAAAGGCGTGTGGCCAGACTGGGTGAATCGTGGACAAATGACCAAGTAGTAGTGTCTTGGGAACAGGTGAAACAAGACATTAATAACTGGAGAGATGGACGTAATGTTGTGCTTCATGAATTCGCCCATCAATTAGATCAAGAAGATGGTAAAGCTGAAGGAGTTCCGATACTGCAAAACAACTCAGACTATGCTATTTGGGCGAAGGTGATGACAGAAGCATATCAGCAACTTTGCAATGATGTTCTACAAGGTGCAAAGACGGTAATGGATAGCTATGGCGCAACAAATCCCGCAGAATTTTTTGCCGTAGCGACTGAGACATTCTTTGAAAAACCGCACCAATTGTTATCAGAGTATCCGGCACTTTATGAGCAACTACAACGTTACTATCAATTAGATCCTGTGCAATGGGTGTGAAGGAAGTCGGCAAGAATAAATTACATTATGTTCAGTTAATCAACCTTCCTTCAAAATATTTTACGAATTATGAATTACCTTTGCGCAGCGTTAGAGGATGTTTGAAAAGTATTTTTCGTCACATCAAAGCCTCGGAAACCTAACCCCCCTAGCCCCCCTTCCCTACGAAGGAATGGGGGTTTCAAAGCCTCTCTCCGCTTCGGGGAGAGGTTTGGAGAGGGGTTTCTAGTGTATACTTTACGACTTTTCAAACATCCTCTTAGCGACGCAGGAGCGTCATTACGCATTACGAATTATTTTAACTAGGAGTTTTTCATCGCCAGAATCTTCAAAGCGACTGCTTCAGGGACAGGCATCACCGATAATCGATTTCCTTGTTTCACCAACATAAACTCTTCGGCGCTAAACTTCTCTTTGAGTATTGATAGCAAGATGGGGTTAGAAAAAGCCTCAACAAATTCCACTACAACTGTTTGCCAGCGAGGTGATTCGGAACTTGATTTCGGGTCGTAGTATTGACTTTCTGGTTCAAACTGGGTCGGGTCAGCAATATCTTTTTTCACTACACGCATTAACCCAGCAATACCGGGAGGATTAGTGCCGGAGTGATAAAAAAAAGCTAAGTCTCCTTCATCCATAAGGCGCAAAAAGTTGCGAGCTTGATAATTGCGAACGCCGTCCCAGATAGTCTGTTTCTGCTGTTGAAGGTCAGCAATGCTATAGGCTTCTGGTTCTGATTTCATTAGCCAATAATTCATCTACAGAAATTATGTATATACAAAAGTATTTTAATTTTGAGCAGGTAAGTAAGTTCGTAGTAAGGACTTTAGTCCTTATTTTCTAAGCACTAAAGTGCTTACTACAAACTCTCTTATACTAGTGAATATTTGACTTAACTGCGGGAAGCTATGACAGCATAAAATGGATCTCCTCCAGCTGCACCCAACCACTGTAAGATATTCGGTAATGTTGATTTATGAACTATAACTTCTGCGGTTGTAAATCCTGGAACTGAGGCAAAATAAGCTTTGACTAATTCTACTCGCTGCGCCTCTGAAGCCTCCCGCCAAGCTTGAATCGCCTTTTCAAAAAACATTCGGTTAGAAAAGCTGATAATTGCAACACCGCCGGGTTTCAAGATGCGGTAAATCTCGGAAAATACTGCTTCTGGATATTGCATATATTGCACAGATACGCAATTGAGAACAGCATCAAAATTTTCATCTGGTAAAGGTAGCTGCGGATTTTCATTAAGATTTTGCACAAAGTAATGATTTAAGCGGGGATTTCGTGCTAATTCCTCAGCGTTGAGTCCGTGTCCTTCCACATGGTCAAACTGCATCTCTTCTGGTAGATGAGACACCCAACTGCTCATCATATCAAAAATGCGGGTGTTGGGTTTGAGGCGATCGCGGTATAAATCCGTTAGCTGTTGAATAAATCCTTCATCGACATGGGTAACGAAGCGAGGATAGGCGTAGAACAGTTTATCGTCTGTGTCATCTAATTTCAGGCGCTGATTCGGTCTTAACTGCATAAATCTCTGTTTTGGAGTACTGTTTCCGAAATTTGCGGCAATTTCAGATACTTTTTCACAAACACTATGTAACATATTTTAATAACAGCAGGATACCTAAATAGCAGCATTCAATTTTTATCAATTTAATGTTATATAAACTACACTTCTTACAGCATATTTGGCGACAAATCCGCCTAATCGCATCATTGCCCTATTTTAGTTTGTTAGTTTGGATACTGCCCTTATTACTATTTACTTCTGGACATAATAGCCTGATGGCACATGATGAAGCGCTTTACGCATCACGTGCGCGTCTGATGTTTGATTCTGGTAATTGGATAGCTCCTTGGGAAACAGCACATCATAAAACTCCTGGCCCTTATTGGTTAATTGCCAGTTTCTACAAGCTGTTTGGTATCAGTGATACTAGTGCGCGTCTTCCTAGTATGATTGCTGGCATTTTTAGCTTGTGGCTGGTGTATGAAATTGGCAAAATTATGCTAGGCAAAAAATTAGGTTGGCTAGCTGCTGCAATTTTAAGTGTGGAATTTCTCTGGCTACAATACTCTCGCTTAAGTACACCTGATGTACCGATGGTTCTCTTGGTGCTTTTAGCTATTTTGTCTTTAATAAAAACGGAATTACATCCCAAATATCGCTACTGGTGGAGTTTTCTAGCTGGTTTAAGTTTAGGTTTAGGCTTCTTAGTTAGAAGCTTTATGATTTTCTTGCCAATTATAGCTTTATTACCTTATTTAATTTGGGAAAATCGCCGTCATCGTCATCTTACTAACCCAATTTTATATTTAGGTTTTTTCGTAGGTTTAATACCTAGCTGTATTTGGCTGTGGTTAAGCTGGCTACACTATGGAAATAATAGTTTTGAGGAGTTAATCAAGTTTGTTGTACAACTAAGTTCTGAAGAGCGGGAGTCTAATGGGCTACTATTCTATGTCTGGAATATTCCTGTAAAAGCATTTCCTTGGGCTTTTTTCGGACTTTTAGGTTTGTTTTTAACTCTCCGTCGTCCTATTCCTTGTTACCAGTTAATATTAGTTGGTTTTCCACTTGTTTTATTTGTAGAAATTAGTATTTTTAGCACTCGTCTATCTCACTATAGTCTTTGCCTTTATCCGTTCATCGCTTTGTTTGCATCTGTGGGTTTAAGTTGGTTAGGCAATATTTACCAGACAGGAATTCCCCCACACTTCCCTCTTCAAAAAAGTAAAAAAAAGATATTGAACCTTTTTGCAAAGAAGAATCTTCCCCGAAACCTCAGTTATGGCTTGGGTGGATTAGGTGTTTTACTTGTTATAGCGAGTATTGGCATTTTCAAATGGGGTAGTTCTGATATCCGCAAGTATGCAAGTATTGGCTTGGCTATGGGCTTGGGTTGGTTAATTTTACCTGTGGTGTGGATTGCTCGTTACCACTTTGACAAAAAGTTTCTCACAGCGCGTTATTGGATTGCAGGTTGGTTAATTCCCTGTTGGCTGGCCTTGGCGGCGATAGGTAGCATAGGTCTCTTAAGTAATTATAACTCTGGTTTAAAAACTTTTTTACAACAAAGTGCGATCGCTTCAATTCTCCAATCTCATCCTACGTACTATGTGGAGATGGACGCTAAAACAAAAGTACTGCTTAATTTCTATCTTCCTACTCGCCCTCAACCAGTAGTCTCTATTTCCCAAGTACCAGCTTTGAGCTATGCTTGGATTTATGCTAACCAGTCTTCTCAATTATCTCGACCTCACCGCATTATCGGCGCTGTCAAAGAGTACCAGTTAATTCAAGTTCTTCCATAAGACATTATATTCAAGTCTTTGCTACTGCTTTGATACATTCTGTTTTCAGAAGAACTAAATTATCAGTCTCAATAACTGCACAAGAGTTAATTAATGTTGCTAAAACAGGTAGAGCCTTCTGTAAATTTGCGTTCGCTTGTTGTGCCGCTGGCTGATATTGTTGTAGCCAAGTGTTTTTAGTTATATATTCTGGAAGGAATGCAGAACGTTCTAATAACCAAAAAGTTACGTGGTATTTTTGAATAAAGTCTTTAATCTGATTAATATCATCAGTATATTGGGCATTAATTAGGTCAATCATCCGCTGGCGAAATTGAGCGTAATATTTTGTATGGATCGGTAATGCATATTCTTTACCCACCAAAATTGTTCTTTGAGCAAAGATGGGTATGTTATCTGCTTCTTGGGAAGTAGAAGCTATGACAATATTTTGCGGTTGCTTTTGCAAAAAATTATATAATGTTGGGGCTTGACCTGCTAAATAAGGGGTTTTGGGAAAAACTTTTAAGCTACTAGGGTACAAAATGAGTCCTGCACCAAGGATCGTAATAGTCCCCAAGATTAAAATTTGTCTGCCATTTTGTCTCGACCATCGCAATGTAGCATCTAAAATTAAGGTAATAGAGATTGCTGCTGCAAGAGCAAGTACTACCTTAAAAGTATGATGGGTGTATCGGCTAGGCCAGTGCAATTTAAAAGCTAAGGCATGGGCAGTAAAAAACATGATTAAACTAGCTATTACTACCTGTAGTAATAGTTTGACTTCATCCTTTACTTGTTTGGTTAGGAGAAAGTGATACTGGAATTTCAGGATAATTGGTAATAATAAACCAAATAATAGTTGAGGAGGTGCAATTAAAGCAAAAAAACCGCTATCTCTACCATCAAACCAATAACTAATAATATTATGAGTAAAATACCTGAATCTTCCTCCATCCCAGTACTCTGGCATAGTTCTCGCAACAGCAGCAGTAATTGTCGGGCCAAATTGTGATGATTGAATAGTATAAGGTAAAATTAGGATGCCAGCAGTTATAGTGGCTGCTACAAATAAAATAAAATCTTTTCGATTATGAGAAATAGTTATCTGCCCATTATGCCAGCGAAATAGTCTCAAAAGTAAAATTAATAAATTGATAAAACCTATGATAGGGTATATTAAACATTGAAGCGCAAATACAATTAATATACCAAATACTGAAGAGCGTATTAAATAATATATAAAAGCTAAAACCAGGGGATAAATAAAATCTCTAGGTGTAGCAGAAAATAGGTCATCATGAAGGCAAAGGCTTTGATTTAAAAGTAAAGAGGCGAGAAATCCCACCATTGGTACTGGTAATATCTCCATAGCAACTACAAAGCAATAGCTAGTTGTAATTAGTCCCAGTACTAATGGAAAAATTTTGCCAAATAAAATTGGATCTATATTTAAAGCTGCAATTATTTTATAAACAATACCATATCCAATTGGTGTCACCGACTGAAAATAATCAGCAATTAAATCCCCAGGAAATAAATCTGGGTTAAAGTAACGATAAATCCAAGAAATATATTCTCGTGCATCGTCGCTCACTATATATTTGCTGGTGAAAGCTTGTCGCAGCCCCATCAAAATATAACCAACAGCAAAAGTTAGACTGAGACTGTACCAAAAAATAACAGTCAATCTAGATTGATGTCGGCTTTTTTGAGTAATAGGTGTTGTTAAAAATTTTTGTAATAGTGAAATTAGCATTGTACGCGTCTATGTCTGAAGAAATTATGTTAATTAGGAAAATCAAAAGCTTTTTTCAATTTTTATGATTGTACAATCTTCAAGTACTGAGCGGTTATTTATAAAGTCAATAATTCTAGCAACGCTCTGTTTTTTACTCAGAACGAAAGGTCATGAAAGCCGAACTGTCTGGATTAAGCTGGGGACTGGGGACTGGGAAGAAGGAATAAAGGTGTACTGAGTTTTTTCACGCAATCAAATATGAGTCCTATATCTTCCCATTCATATCCAACAAGTAGCCTCTATTTCGCAAATACCAGTTTTGAGCTATGCTTGGATCTATGCTGACTAGTCCCCTAAATTACCTCGGTTTTACCGCATTCTTGGTACAGTAAAAGAGTACCAGTTGATTCAAGTTCTTCCCTAAGATAGATGTAAAGTAATTATTGCTAAAAGAAATTAGTTTAGTTAGAATAATAGTACGCACACTAAGTATTTTGCTAAATGGTTTCTACATCTAATCACTCCCCAACCTTAGAGTCGTGGCAGCAAAATCTGGCACCATATAATTTGGGCTACAGAATCAAATTAGTCTCGCAATTGCTGAGTCGCAAGTTTACTGAGAGGCTAGAACCCTTTGGATTGACGCCATTTCACTGGTTGGTGTTGTGCTGTCTTTGGCAAGAAGATGGTCTACCTACTTCTAGTATTGGAGACAAACTCAAACAAGTGGGAGGCACTTTAACAGGCGTACTAGATCGGATGGAAGAACGCGGTTTGGTGCGTCGCGAACGCGACACTCAAGACCGGCGCATCTGGCGAATCTGGCTCACGGATGCAGGAAAGGAACTAGAAGCTGTTTTACCGCCAATCGCCGCAGCCGTGCGTGATGAAGCAATGGATGGTATTTCCTTTGCCGATCGCGAACTGTTTTCCCAAATCTTGAATCGAGCGATCGCTAACCTGTCTTAAAGATGATTTTATAATCACCCGACCGGGGGAGGCAGTGTAAAGATATGTTTTGAGATAATATTACGCATACTAAGGAATAAGGATTTTTTTCCGGGAAAACTACGCATTCTAAATAAACGACTATTAATCAAGTTATTGAACGGGCAAACGAGGTAAGAATCATGGGTGCTAATACTTTAAACGGACGCAACGGACACAAAACCCCAACTTTAGAAAAAGAAGTGATTCCCGATTTAGAGACTTTAGAAACTGTTACTACAGAGACATCCACAACAGCAGAAGCACCTGTTGTAACTCCTGAGACGGAGAAAGAAGTTCCAGCAAAACCGAAGCGGAAAAGACCGACTGGTTTAATTTTGGCAGGATTAGGCGTAGGTGCGATCGCCGCAGGTACTTTTGGTCTTCACTACTGGCAATACGCCTCTACCCACCAGGAAACAGACAACGCCACCGTCGCGGGAAATATTCACCAAGTTAGTAGTCGCATTCCCGGAACTGTAAGTGAAGTGCTGGTGAATGACAACCAACTGGTGCAACCGGGACAATTGTTGGTGAAGTTAGATCCACGGGACTATGAAAGTAAGGTGCAACAGGCACAAGCCGCCCTCGAAAATGCTCGTGGTCAAGCGCAAGCTGCTCAAGCAAATATTGCTTTGAGTTCACAAACCACCACTGGTAAGACAACTCAAGCGCAAGGAGATGTCAGTGGTGCAGTAGCAGCAATTTCTACAGCTCAAGCAGCAGTCCAAGAAGCTCAAGCTGGGATACCAGCAGCGCAAGCTGAAGTCAGACTAGCCGAAGCAGGAATTCCTGCCGCCCAAGCGCAGGTAGCGCAAACAAATGCGAATTTGGAAAATGCCCAAGCAGATTACAATCGTTACAACCAGTTGTATCAATCAGGTGCGATCGCTCGCCAGCAGCTAGACGCATCCAAGGCCGCTTTTAACGTGGCTACAGCACAAAGGAATGCTGCTCTTCAGGGAGTACAACAAGCTCAAGCCAGGTTAGCCTCTGCGAGAGTTGGTGTTGCCAAAGCCCAGTCTCAACTAGCACAGGCGCAAGAAAATGTCACCAACGCCCAAGCTAAATTGGCAGCATCTAAGGGAGGATTGCAACAAGCTACCGCAGGCGGACAAGATACCACAGTCAAACGCAGTCAATACGAAGCGGCAAAAGCAGCGATCGCGCAATCAGAAGCATCGCTCAAAGATGCACAATTGCAACTATCCTATGTAAATGTTACCGCCCCCAGTGCTGGACGGGTAGGTAGAAAAAACGTGGAAGTTGGCAACCGCGTTGCAGCAGGAACACCATTAATGGCGATCGTGGATAACAGCTATTGGGTAGTTGCGAATTTCAAAGAAACTCAATTAGAAAAGATGCGCCCAGGAGAGCCAGTAGAGATCAAGCTAGATAGTTTCCCTCATCACACCTTTATCGGTCGTGTTGACAGTATTTCGCCAGCTTCCGGCGCTCAGTTTGCCTTATTGCCACCGGATAATGCTACAGGTAACTTTACTAAAGTTGTCCAACGTATTCCAGTAAAAGTAGTTTTCGACCAAAAGAGCATTCAAGGATATGAATCGCGGATTACTCCTGGGATGTCTGCGGAAGTTGCGGTGGAAGTCAAGTAATACCAAATCGGCTGAAAACAGATGAAAAACCTCCTTCTACCTATGACATTCTCCTACATCTAAAGAGAGGCGTATAGAGATCGGGTGAAATGATATCTATGAAAGCAGATTGGTATAAAACAAGCCTGAGATGAAAAAACCGCTACTACCTGCATTAAGGTCAAGAAACTACCAACTGTTTTTTGCTGGGCAAGGTATTTCCCTAATTGGGACGTGGATGACGCAACTTGCCACAATTTGGCTAGTTTATGACTTGACAAAATCCCCATTCATGCTGGGAGTTGTGGGATTTTCTAGTCAAATTCCTAACTTTTTTTTAGCTCCCTTTGGTGGAGTATTTGTAGATCGCTTTTCTCGGTATCGTACCTTAATTGGTACGCAAGTCTTGGCGATGATTCAATCGTTAACATTAGCAGTGCTGGCGCTAACTGGAGTGATTGAGGTATGGCACATCATCGCCTTGAGCTTGTTTCAAGGATTTATTAACGCCTTAGATGCGCCAGCCCGTCAAGCTTTTGTGCCAGAATTAGTTGAACGCAGAGAAGATTTAGCCAATGCGATCGCGATTAATTCCACGATGTTCAACGGAGCTAGATTAATTGGCCCTGCGATCGGGGGTTTATTAATTGCTGGCGTTGGAACTGGCTATTGTTTTTTGATTGATGGTTTGAGCTACGTTGCTGTAATCGCCGGTTTATTGGCGATGAAAGTTAAACCTTGGAAAAATTCGGTAACTGATGGTAATCCCTTGCAAAAAGTCAAAGAGGGATTTGTATATGCCTTTAGCTTCCCACCCATTCGCTCCATCTTATTGCTATCAGCTTTAGTCAGCCTGATGGGACTGCAAAACACTATTCTCGTCCCCGTTATTGCCGAACAAGTTCTCAAAGGTGGTGCAGAAAGTTTAGGGTTTTTGATGGCGGCATCTGGAGTTGGAGCCTTAACTGGTGGTATTTATCTAGCTACGCGCCAAACAATCTTAGGAATTGGGAAATTGATTGCTCTAGCTCCAGCAATTTTAGGAACTGGTTTAATTGCCTTTTCTTTATCTAGATTTTTACCACTCTCTTTATTTACAATGTTATTTGTTGGCTTAGGAACAATTCTTCAGATTGCTGCTAGCAACACATTTTTACAAACCATTGTTGAAGACGATAAACGCGGGCGATTGATGAGCTTATACACAATGTCATTTTTGGGAATGATTCCCGTAGGTAATTTATTAGGAGGTTTCCTAGCAAGTCGTATTGGCGCTCCTAACACTTTAATGATTGATGGGATAGCTTGTATTTTAGGGTCAATTATTTTTAGCAGACAGTTACCTGCTTTAAGGAAAATAATGCGTCCAATTTATGAGCGAAAAGGCATTATTACAGCTCCAGAAGGTTAAGATAAATAGCCGCATTTAAATTTAATATTTATGTTAGCGAGGCTTGCTATAGTAATTATTTTTTGATTTTTAGTGTTGCTGATTCAAGCTCACGCATAGGCAAAGAACATATTAGTATAAAATTCAATAATAAAGTTTTTTGCTACTTCACCTTGAGACTGGAACAAACTTATGGCTAATACAGGTGTAATTCGTCAGCAAGGGCAAAATCCTGCTTTACCACCAGAGCATGTACCGCTAAAAATTTGGATTGGCGTATTAGCCAGTATGCTTGGTGCATTTATGGCAGTATTGGATATTCAAATAACTAATGCTTCGCTGCAAGATATTCAAGCAAGTTTAGGAGCAACTCTCGAAGAAGGTTCTTGGATTTCTACCGCCTATCTCGTCGCAGAAATTGTGGTAATCCCTCTAACAGGATGGTTATCACGAGTATTTTCTCTGCAACGTTATTTATTAGTCAATACTGCTCTCTTTATCTTCTTTTCTATATGCTGTGCTTGGGCATGGGATCTGAATTCCATGATTTTCTTTCGCGCCTTGCAAGGCTTTAGCGGAGGAGTTTTAATTCCCACTGCTATGACAGTTGTCTTAACAACTTTACCCCAATCCAAACAATCAGTCGGACTGGCCGCATTTGGGTTTAGTGCAGTTTTTGCACCCTCAATTGGCCCGACATTAGGAGGTTGGTTAACCGAAAATTTTGGTTGGGAATACAACTTTTATATCAATGTAATTCCAGGAGCATTAATGCTGGCTGGGGTTTGGTATGGAATTAAGCAAGAAAAACCCCAAATTAATTTACTCAAACAAGGTGATTGGTGGGGAATTATTGCGATGGCTATTGGCTTAGGTTCCCTACAAGTTGTTTTAGAAGAAGGTAGCCGTAAAGATTGGTTTGGTTCAGCGTTGATTGTGCGCTTAAGTGTAATTGCGGCAATTTTTTTGGCAATATTTTTCTTTATAGAATTAACTCGTAAACAACCATTTATTAATTTGCGGCTTGTATTGAAGCGAAACTTTGGTTTAGCCAGTATTGTAAATGTGTCGCTGGGGATAGGATTGTATGGTTCAATTTATATTTTACCGTTGTATCTTGCCCAAATTCAACAATACAATGCGCTGCAAATTGGTGAAGTATTAATTTGGGCTGGTATTCCTCAACTGTTTATTATTCCTCTCATCCCCAAATTGATGCAACGCATTGATGTGCGGTTAATGGTAGCTGTTGGTGTAACGTTGTTTTCCATCAGCGCATTTATGAACTCAGGAATGACTAATCAAACAGGATTAGATCAGTTACGTTGGTCGCAATTTGTGCGTGCAATGGGACAACCCCTAATTATGGTGCCACTGACTTCTATCGCTACTGCTGGTTTGAGTCCGAAAGAAGCAGGTTCGGCAAGTGGTTTATTTAATATGATGCGGAATCTAGGCGGTTCTATTGGAATTGCTTCTTTAGCGACTTTATTAGCAAACAGAGAGCAATTTCACTCGAATAGATTGGGTGATGGAGTATCTTTATATAACCCAGAAATTCAACAACGAATTGACCAAATGACGCAATATTTTGTCAGTAAAGGAGCAGATTTAAATACAGCCCAAAATCAAGCGATCGCATCTATATCCAACATCGTCCGCCGGGAAGCATTTGTAATGGCTTTTAACGATTGTTTCTACTTTATTGGTATTGCATTATTACTCAGTGGGATTGCTATTTTATTCCTCAAAAAGGTGAAGCCAAGTGGTGGCGCTGTTGCTCATTAGATTTGTGTTCTATCGGTTAAAATGTTTGATAAAACTACTAAGGTACTAAAATGGTCATTAGCCAAAGTGAGTACTATATCTCCCCAGAAGAATATTTAGAAGGCGAGAAAGTAAGTGAAATCAAACACGAGTATATTGATGGGCAAGTCTACGCAATGGCAGGGGCAAGTGATGCTCATGTAACTGTAGTAGGAAACTTGTTTGTACTGCTGCGAAACCATCTCCGGGGTAGTGCTTGCCGTGTCTATATGTTAGATATGAAAGCACAAATTGAGGTCATAAATCGCTATTTTTATCCCGATGTGATGGTGACTTGCGATCCACGAGATAAAGAATTTGAATATTTTAAGTGCTATCCTTCCTTAATTATCGAAGTGCTTTCTGAATCAACCGAAGGCTATGACAGAGGGAAGAAATTTGCCAGCTACCGACACTTAGAATCACTGCAAGAATATGTGCTAATTTCACCAGATAGAATGAGTGTAGAATGCTTCCGCCGCAACGAACAAGGACAGTGGGTACTTTACCCTTATGAACAAGAGGGAGAAGTGCATTTAGCTAGCGTTGATTTTCGTTGTGCGATCGCAGAAATATATGAAGATGTAATATTAGTAGATGAGAATATTTCCTAATCTAACATTTCTGGATCAATTCCTAAAGCATTGAGTTGTTCAGCAGATAGCGATCGCAACTTCTCTGTAATTAAGAGCCGCTTTTGTCGTTCAGTTTCAACGTTTTGTCGCTCAACCACAGCACGTTCCTCACCCGTTAGCAGTAAATTTCCTTGTGTATCCCACCACCGCAACCAAGGTAAATCTGCATTTTGATAAAATCCTTGCCAGATTCCTAACTCTACACCCATAGGAGCAATTGGGTAATGTCCTCGTTCATTGGGTTGCATCAGTTGATAAGTATTATCGAGTAGGTGGTAAACTTCTACTTGAGCTTTTGCTACTTCATAAATTCCATAATAAGGCACTCGAATTGCCTGCTCATAAACCCAAAACTTACCAACATTTCCACCTTCACCTTGAGATGGCGGTGTGTTATCTCGTTCTTCTGAACCATCTCCAGAGACAAATTCAATCACAATTAAGGGCGCAACATACTCCTTCCACAACACATAAGAACGGCGCATTTTACCGTTAAGTGTCGGTGGTACATTGGGTACATAAAACCAGTCTGGTGCTTCAGCCCCTTTCTCAGGAGGATCTGTTAATCGCCAGTAGATACCAGAATCTTGTCCAATACAATATTGACTGTCGGGATGAAGTTTCTCTAAAACAGGTTTAATTGAATCTGTAATTAAAATGCTTTGCGGATGCTCTTGAAGATTTTTCACGAATGTACCATCTGAGTCTGGTAACTGAGTGTGATCGGGTAAAGTTAATGCCGATAAGGAAGTCATAGGCTTTAACGAAGGTTTGTCTGATTTTTATTGTAGATTGCTATTTTGCTATTTTTGAATAGACATATGACTAAGTTAGATGCCATTTATATAACAAAAGTCAATCTTTCTATATGAAAAAAGCTATTACGATTACTGCGGATATTCTCTATATCCTCACAATCATTCGCATTCGGCTTAACTATAGACAATAGAAAATGAGAACCTATTGCTCGTAAATCGTATGGTATTACATGAGTTGGTATATCAAAAATCCATCCTATGCCTGCCCATGCAGTATTTTCTGAACGTTCCCAGATTACCCTTGTGTATCTCCCATCCATGTGAAAAATCACTCTTACAGTTTCTCTGGCTAACAGAAATATTTCATTCATGACAATACAATTATTCTGTTTTGATGCTTTTGAGAGGGTGGGATAGCCCACCCCACAATCATTACAAACCAAATGCAAAATTCCGCAGTAATAGATGCATAATACCCGATCGCATTTCTGGAAAAGCATCCTTAAAGCCGATCGCAGCAACTCTTTTTAACTTTTATCCACTGAATAATATGGTTCTCAGGAAACACTAGGCTCATCAGCAGTTTTGATCTCTTTTAAAATTCGTTCTACTTGGTTAACTTTTTCACCTCTATTCTGTTCTTTAAAAATATTTAAAGCTTTTTCTAAAGAAGATAGCGCCTCGTCTTTTTTATTTGTTTGCCACAATGCTATTGCAAAATTAGTCAGCCCTTCGCCATAATTAGGATTAATTTCCAGAGCTTTTTTATATTCAGTAATGGCTTCTTGCCAGCGACCTTGGCTTGCGTAAACAACACCGATCGCATTGTAAGCTAGAGCGTATTTTGGCTTAAGGCGAATGGCTTCTCGATAAGAACTAATTGCATCTTCCGGTTTCTTTTGCCGAAAAAGTACATTTCCCAGTTGAAAGTGTCCGAAAGCATCTTCTGGGAATTTTTTAATTAATTTGCGTAAATTTTCCTCTGCACCTGTTAAGTCTCCCTGACTAAATAAACCATTGGCTTGTTGCAGGAGTTGCGATCGCTCTGGTGTATCTGTACCTGAAGATTGGGCGATTTTTTGTGGTTGTCTCTGTGCAAACTGTTCTGGCGAATGCAAAGAAACTTGTCCAGGAACCGCTAACACTAATGGTGATATTCCCATTACACTGATAATACTCAGCATCATGCAGCCAACAGGTTGAACAAATGCTGATTTGGATTTGCACTTCACCTTCATCGCCCTGAATGCCTCAATAATGTTCTAATCTTTATGATAAATTGGCCTGCGTTAGCGCGTAATGCATCACAAGAGAGACGATAAGGGCGCACATATATATGCGCCCTTATTAAGCTAATTTGGAATTATTTACACACCTTCTCGTAACTTATCCAACACACCCCGATCTTCCAATGTCGAAGTATCTCCAGATACCTCTTGTCCAGCGGCTAGATTCCGCAGCAAGCGCCGCATAATTTTACCCGATCGCGTTTTGGGCAAAGCGTCTGTAAAGCGAATTTCTCCGGGACGTGCGATCGCACCGATTTCTTTGACAACGTGCTGCTTGAGTTCTTTACTCAGTTCTTCACTTCCCTGATAAGTGCCTTCTAAAGTCACAAAAGCCACTACTTCTTCACCCTTAAGTTCATCGGGTTTACCTACTACCGCCGCTTCTGCAACTGCTGGATGCGAAACTAAGGCTGATTCTACTTCCATTGTACCGAGTCGATGCCCTGAGACATTCAGTACATCATCCACACGACCCATTACCCAGAAGTAGCCGTCTTCATCAAGTCTTGCGCCATCACCAGCAAAGTAAGTATAGTTCCCATCTTTGGGTGGAATGTGTTCCCAATAGGTGCGGCGGAAGCGTTCTGGATCGCCGTAAACTGTCCGCATCATTCCTGGCCAGGGATGTCGCACCGCCAAATAACCACCTTCCTTATTGGGTACGGTGTTTCCTTCTAAATCCACGATATCTGCAATAATTCCAGGGAAGGGGAGGGTTGCTGAACCGGGTTTAGTGGGAATTGCTCCTGGTAGCGGTGTAATCATGATACCGCCGGTTTCTGTTTGCCACCAAGTATCAACTATTGGACAACGTTCTCCACCAATTACTTTGTGATACCACATCCAAGCTTCGGGGTTAATCGGTTCGCCGACGGTTCCCAGCAAACGCAACGAAGACAAGTTTCGCGCGTTGGGATGTTGTTCTCCCATCTTAATAAATGCCCGAATTGCCGTAGGTGCAGTATAAAAAACATTAACGCCGTATTTTTCAATTACATCCCAGAAGCAGCCAGGATTAGAAGTCCGGGGCGCACCTTCATACATCACTGTGGTTGCACCGTTGGAAAGCGGGCCGTAGACAATGTAGCTATGTCCCGTAATCCAACCGACATCTGCGGTACACCAGTATACATCTGTGTCTTGTAGGTCAAAGATCCATTTGGTGGTGATATGGGTATACAAATTATAACCAGCAGTTGTATGCACTACACCCTTCGGTTTGCCGGTGCTGCCAGAAGTGTAGAGGACAAACAGCATATCTTCACTGTCCATCGGTTCGGCGGGACAATCTGCTGATACACCTTTTTGCAAATCATGCCACCAATGGTCGCGTCCACCCAACTGCATATAAGTTTCTTGTCCGGTGCGCTTGACAACGAGGACATTTTCTACACTGGGAACAGCACCATCAGCCAAGGCTTTATCTACCTGTGCCTTGAGAGGAACGATCGCATCTTTGCGCCAACCACCATCAGCCGTAATTACTAACTTGGCTTGAGCATCAATTAAGCGATCGCGCAAAGCTTCGGCACTAAAACCACCAAATACTACGCTGTGGGGTGCGCCGATTCTGGCACAAGCTAACATGGCGATCGCAGCTTCGGGAATCATTGGCATATAAATACCAACGCGATCGCCTTTTTGTACGCCTAGTTGCTTCAATACATTGGCAAACTGGCAAACTTCCCGGTGCAGTTGGGCGTAGGTAAGGGTACGGGAATCACCTGGTTCTCCTTCCCAAATCAATGCGGCTTTATTTTTGCGCCAGGTAGTAAGATGTCTGTCAAGGCAGTTGTAAGAAATATTCATCTTACCGCCAACGAACCACTTAGCAAAAGGTGGTTGCCAATCTAATACTGTGTCCCATTTTTGGAACCATTGTAATTCTTTTCCAGCTAAATCTGCCCAAAATTGCTGCGGATCGGCTTTGGCTTGGTCGTAGAAACGCTGATAGTCATCCAGACTTTTGATATGGGCGTTATGCGAGAATTCTGAACTAGGATGAAAAAGGCGGTTTTCTTGTAGGATTGATTCTATAGTTGGTTGAGACATGATTACATTTACGAGCGGTATTGTTACTGAAAACTATTTTTAGCTTAGTTGTGCTAGACGCTGTTTAGATTTTCGTTAAGCTAGATAAAAATTGCTGAGTTATTTAGTTTACATTCATTTTCATCTAGAACTTATCAGTTAATACCATTATTAAGTCTGAATGAATCTCCAGATGCAATAGAGTTATTAAGGAATGCATCCCAGTTTTTATTTAGCACTGAGAGAATAACTATCATTGCGTACTCCTACAGAGAAGCAAGCTACGCGCAGCCTCTTGTAGAGAGTAGGAACTACGAACGTAAGTGCGTGTCGCAGACAAGCAATCGCATGGACTAGTTCTTAGTTGGAGATTTTGCGGCGGATTGTGCTGGCAATACTAATGTTAAAAAATGATAAGTTCAGATTGAACTAAATAAAATTAATTAATACGTATCTATCTTAGGTTATAGTTTATTTGGCTTCTAAAGATTGATAGTTGATGGTTTTAAACAGCATGATAACTACACTCATACTGGCCATGTTTTACAAAAAAATAAATCTATATGCATAGACGAGCGCCCTTATATTATTTATTTTTAGGAGTATTAACGAGTTCTAGCTGTTTTATCTTCAGTGTAGCAGCCCAAGTCCCATCTAATTCGCAGCAATCCTCGACTCGGAGTGAAGCTCAAGCTGCTAGTTGGTTTGAAGCCCATCGTGCCCAGTCAGGCGCTTTACGAGCATTTGTACAGCGAATGCCGAAGGGAGGAGATATCCACAGTCATCTCAGCGGGGCTGTGTACGCAGAACACTATCTGGAGTGGGCTGCCACCGATGGGTATTGTGTGAATCCAAAGGTAGGGGCTTTAGTTGAGCCTAAAGCTTGCGGTCAGGACAGTAGCTATTTTCCAGCTTCAGAATTGTTAAACCGAACATCTATTTATGATTCCTTAATAAATCGTTGGTCTACTCGCAACTTCCAATTTGCTGGTAAATCAGGACACGACCAATTTTTTGAAGCTTTTAGTGGTTTTGGGACAATATCAGACTCTATGAGCCGTCGGGATGATATGGTCGCGTCAGTAGCAAATCGAGCAGCTTCGCAGCATATTAATTATCTAGAGTTAATGCTTACTTTTCAGGGCAGTGAGGTTCGACAGCTAGGGCGTGAAGTTGGTTGGAATAAAGATTTGCAAGAGATGCACCGTCAATTGCTCAAACGAGGATTAACCAAGCTAGTGACACTGGGTAGCCAGCAATTTGCACAGTTGGAGGGCGAAGTCTCGAAAACACTCGGTTGCAGCACTCCATCAGCACAGCCTGGATGTGCAGTGACGGTGCGCTATTTGCAGCAAACGACAAGAACAAAGTCGCCTGTTGAAGTGTTTGCTCAGTTAGCTTATGCCTTTGCACTAGCTTCATCAGATTCGCGGGTAGTTGGCATCAATCTTGTCGCCCCAGAAGACAACCCGATTGCACTGCGCGACTACACCCTGCAAATGCAAATGCTGCAATTTTTCAAACGTCAATATCCCGATGTTAAGGTCGCACTCCATGCAGGAGAGTTAACTTTCGGTTTGGTTCCGACTGAGGATTTACGTTTTCATATTCGGCAAGCTGTAGAAGTGGCACAGGCATCTCGCATCGGACATGGCGTGGATATTCTTTTTGAGGAGCGTCCCTTCGAGTTGATGGAGCAAATGCGGCGACTCGGCGTATTGGTCGAAATCTGCCTGACCAGTAATGAAGTCATTTTGAATGTCCAGGGAGATGAGCATCCTTTTAGGGAGTATTGGAAGGCTGGAGTACCACTGACCCTTGCTTCAGATGATGAAGGCATTTCCCGGATTGATTTGAGTCATGAATATCTGTTAGCGGCAACGAGATATGGACTGGGATATAAAGACCTCAAGCGACTGGCTCGCAATAGCTTAGAATATAGTTTCGCTACGGGAAATAGTCTCTGGAAGTCGCCTGAGTTTAAGGCAATGGTTCCAGCTTGTGCAAGCGATACCCCTGGTGAAACCTCTGTTTCTCAAGGGTGCAGTGCTTTTTTGCAGAAGAACGATCGCGCGCGGATTCAATGGCAGCTAGAGTCGGAATTTGCTCGGTTTGAGCCATTGCAGAACTGGCTTTGAGTGATTTTCACGAAAAATGTAAAGCGACAAATTAGAAGTCAAGTTTTTCATACCTGCAAGCTTTACTGGAAACAATACCTTTGCCAAAATTTTTCTTGGTACAAATGAAGCTGAGTTTGCAATGTTAGTTAGCGATCGCTACCAATGTCAAGGTTTAAAAACTGAAGTACTTAGAAGGTTGCTGCAAGTAGGGCGTGATGAACATTTAACGCTAATTGTGGACATTCTGACTGAAAATTCTGCAATGCAAGTTCTTTTGTAACATTCAACATTTATTCTTCTGTAATTTGCACTCCAAAATGCAAATCTACCAAGGGCGATAATGCCTAATGGTACAATAACAGAAGCATGAAAGCGTGAATAAAAAACTCCTCATTTCTCCTCAAGAAGTCACGTCACTGTTAGCAGAAAAATCATCACAGACTGTGATTATCGATACGCGAAGTCAAGAAGATTATGATATTTCTCATATTTCTCAAGCCATAAATATTAGAGATTTTTTCACCTATCTTTTAGAGAATTCCTCCCCAGCAGGATTAAAGGAATTGCAAGAGTATTTTGCAGAAATCATGAGCAGGGTAGGAATATCTGGTGCAGAACATTTAATTGTGTATGAAGATACTTTAAATAAAGGTTATGGCCAATCTTGTCGAGCAGCTTTCTTACTGAAATATTTGGGTTGCGCTCAGGTATCTATTTTACATGGAGGATATAGAGCATGGCTCAAGGCAGGATTACCTACTACCGATGAAGTACCGAAGCGTGAAAGCAGCATATTTAGATTGCATCCCAATGCTGACATAATGGTGACTACCACAGAGATGTTGCAAGCAATTGAGAATCCAGCAATTATTAAATTAGATGTGCGCGATCGCAATGAATGGCTTGGGTTGAGTTCTTCTCCTTACCATCCTGATTTTTGTCCCCGCAAAGGTAGAATCCCTAACTCTGTATGGTTAGAATGGCATCATCTGATGAATTCTGAATCGGAAATCCCTACGTTCCGATCGCCAGATGAAATCCGAGAAATTTGTCAGTCAGTAGGTATTACTTCAAAGTCAATTGTGTACATTTACTGCTTTAAGGGTTCAAGGGCTGCGAATACATTAATAGCCCTTGAAGAGGCAGGAATTTCTGCTAGAAATTATTTTGGCTCTTGGAATGAATGGTCTCGTGATTTTTCACTCCCAATTGATAGCAGAGTCATGCAATGAGGGTATAAACCTGACTTCTGAATTTTGAATTATTCTTCAATCAGACATCAACATTTATCTGTTCTATTTGTCTCGCGGCTTTATCCCAAAGCTTTGCTGATGTCTCATCTTGCCAATGAGTTCTCAGATTTTCCGCTTTTTTATGACATATTCGTTCTAACATTTCTAATATTGCGGATAATGTCAGTTGATTAATTAATGATTCTAAAATCTCCATATATTCTTTTTGCATGATATTTACCTCCTTAATGTCATTCAATATATGCCAACAAAACCCACTTGCTCTTAACCTTTGCATTAAGATTTGTTGCAAAATGGTATTAATATTCTGTTAGCTTATATATGCAGTTTAACCTATTCTGAATACTCAATTTTGAAAATTTATTTTTAATAGATGAAAAAACTGTTTAATTGAAATATTTGCTCACAACTTTCTCAAATTGTGTATCTAACTTACAGCGATTTTCAGGTAAATGAACCATAAATAGACCTCTCTCCAAACCTCTCTCCTAAAAGGAGAGAGGCTTTGATTTTCTCCCCTTCCCTACAAGGGAAGGGGCTGGGGGTTAGGTCTGATAATTGTGGTCTAAATACATGAAAACTGCTGTAAAAATAGGGTTGGATAAATAAAAAGTATTCGGTACTATGGATGCAAAGTGAAGCAGATGTGGCTATGTTTTGCGCAGTACAACACAAAAGTCTGATGTCTACTTCCAAACTAGAGAAACTGTCAATCTTTACTATCTAGCTTGTGCAGACATCATCTAGAAAGTTATGGATAAGTTTGCTATTTTAAAGTGAAAATCTTTTCTAAATATCTGAAAACTTGGCAAAACTTTGCGAAATGATGAAATGGACATTGGAAAAGGCAGAGGTAGAGAGGGGAAAGACCTACTGCAATTTCTCCCCTGCTCACCTCATCTCCACTATTTCCCAGTGCCTATTTACTAGAATGCGACTTTTCCGGCATGACTATATTAGTATGGCTTGCCTTGCCATTTTTGCCGTTAGTATTCCCGTTACCATTGCGGGGATGGATGACACCATAACCGCCGTGGTTACGTTCGTAAATTACATTAATCTCTCCAGTTTCAGAATTATGGAACATATAAAAGTCGTGTCCCACGAGTTGCAGTTGTTCTAGAGCTTCTGCAACAGTCATCGGCGGCATAGAAAAATATTTGGTGCGGACGACTTCGTTGGGCAATTCGGCGGTGCGATCGCCAATTAAATCTGTTACTATCGACTCTGGAATAACCACTTCTGTTGGTTGAGCATGAGTTTTGTGGTCTTGACGCCGTTCTTTATATTTCCGCAGTTGACGCGCAATTTTATCTGCAACTAAGTCAATGCTGGCATATAGGCTCTCGCTGCTTTCCTCGGCACGAATAACGCTACCATTAGCATAAATAGTTACTTCAGCCGCTTGTCTTGGATTAATTCGGGGATTCCGGGCGACGCTAAGATGCACATCTACTTCATTTGTAATGCTTTGAAAGTGACTAACTGCTTTTTCAATTTTTTGATGTACATACTCACGAATCGCATCGGTGATTTCAATATTTTTGCCGTGGATGACAAGCTTCATGTAATACTCTCCCGCTGAATATTTTAGATGTGTGAATTTGCTTTGTATGAAAAGAAATTGCGGTAAGGTTTATTACTCCCGCCAAAACAAATTGTGAACTATATTGTATCTACTGCTGTTAAGCTATCTCTCAGGTTGCTGCATCTGAGGAATTGTCAAGTATACCCTTGATTTACCTCCTCATCTCTGCGCTGATGTCTTATTGTATATCCAATTAGCACTCAAGAGTTGAGAAAATCTAATTGTAGCTCCTATGACTACCTTTTCCTTTAAAGGAATGCTTACAGAACTGTTGATATTTGCTCCTTCTGTGTTGGATTGAGGTTTGCTTGCTGTTGTTCAAGAATACAAGGTTCTGTGGAAGTTTGATTCTGTTTGAAATGCAAACAATGATATTAAAGTCATCAGCCAGTACATTCTTCCTTATTGTCTTGGCATAATGCTTATTGCAGAGAATTCCTCCTAAAACCTATTGAGGTTAATATTCAAGCTAGCACTTTGTTTTTTCTAATGCATCTTCCCTTGACTTTCCTTTAAAATCCTTTGCAAAGCTTGACAATTTTTGATTCTCATTAGGTAACTTGAAATATATTTAGTTCTTTATACGGTTGAATTTTGGGATGATCCATAGTACCAGATCGCAAAAAAACATTTGTTTGCTGTATAATCAAGGATTAATGCCTTACTTAGAAGCTCATGGATGGCAGCGATCGCTTCTAAGCGATCGCATTCATGACCCAAGTCTAGATGACGTGTTAATTTTGCTAGAACATCCACCTGTCTACACTTTGGGACAAGGAAGCAACTCAGACTTTCTCAAATTTGATATTGACAAAGGTGAATACGATGTGCATCGAGTTGAACGAGGCGGTGAGGTTACTTACCATTGTCCCGGTCAACTCGTGGGCTATCCAATTTTAAATCTGCAACGTTATCGGAAAGACCTCCATTGGTACTTACGGCAACTCGAAGAAGTAATAATTCGTCTATTGGCAATTTATGGATTGCAAGGAGAAAGAATTCCGGCTTTTACTGGCGTTTGGTTGCAAGGGCGAAAAGTTGCGGCTATTGGTATTAAAGTCAGCCGTTGGATTACTATGCACGGCTTTGCGTTAAATGTTTGTCCAGACATGACAGGCTTTGAGCGCATTGTACCCTGCGGTATTTCTGACAAACCTGTAGGCAGTTTAGCCGAATGGATTCCAGGTATCACCTGCCAAGAAGTGCGTCTTTACATAGCACAATCTTTTGCGGAAGTCTTTGGCGTGGAATTAGTAGAATCTCAGCCTCAAGGGTTTTTCCTGTCTGATTAAATTCCGCTTGTAATATGTAATAAATACTATAGCAGTCCTATTTAAATTGTGAGACACTTAGGAGAGTATAGCAGTCCTAAATCATTTGTGAAATATTTTTGGAGTTGGCTGTCATTGGTCATTGGTCATTGGTGATTAAAAAAAGGACAAATGACAAATGATTTAAAATTTTAAATTGGTATAACTGCGATTGTCAAAGCTATAATCCGATTATTTATAAACTTTTATACTAACTTTTTACGGCACTCAAGCACAACTTTGCGCGTGAATTACTCAAATAATCTCCAGCTATATGCCCCATCCATAACATCTCTCAGAGAACGTGATTGGACAGCTTTGATAGAACTATTTGATAGAGACGACGGTGATGAAATTGAAGCCGACATCAGCGGTAGTTTATTTTGGTTAATACCTGAACCTTGTTGGGAAGACGATCCCTTTGATTTTTTGCGTGAGTACCTTTAAAGAGTAGACCTCTTGCAAAAATATATTTTTGCAAAATAGGGAAAAGGGTAAAGGTTAAAGGGAAAGGATTTTGAGTTTCTTTACCCTTTTCCCCTTCGCCTTTACCCCGATAAATGCCAAGAAGTCTAGTGATGAGTGAGGAGTTTAAAAGAAGTTTTTAATTACGAATTACAAATTACGAATTACGAATTATTTGAAGGCGACTTAGGAAAATACGTAGGCGATCGCTTTGGGGATTGGTTAGCACTTCATAGGCTGGGCCTTGTTCTGTGACAATACCTTTGTCTAAAAATATCACTTGATGGGCTACTTCTTTTGCAAATTGCATTTCATGGGTGACAACTACCATTGTCATCCCTTCTGTGGCTAATTGTTGCATTACTTGCAGAACTTCACCGACGAGTTCGGGATCTAGGGCGCTGGTGGGTTCGTCAAATAGCATGATTTGGGGATTCATACATAAACTACGAGCGATCGCTACTCGTTGCTTTTCTCCGCCAGAAAGTTGTTCGGGATAAGCAGAGGCTTTGTCAGATAAACCAACTTTTTCTAAATATAATCTCGCTAGTTGCGCGCTTTCTTTTGGTGTTTTACCCAAGACTTTACGCGGTGCAAGTGTCATATTTTCTAAGACGCTGAGATGAGGAAACAGGTTGAACTGTTGAAAAACCATGCCTACTTGTGTTCGTAGTTGCCGCAGTTGGCTATAGTTGACAGTGGGTCGGGATAAGTTAATTCCGTTGATAATTAAACGCCCTTTGTCAATGGTTTCTAAGCGGTTGAAGCAACGTAGTAGGGTACTTTTACCACAGCCGGAGGAACCAATAACTGCAACGACTTCTCCCCGATTGATTTCGCCGGTAATTCCTTTGAGGACTTTTAGGGAACCAAAGTTTTTTTCGATATTCTCAAAAATAATGACGGGGATGGTATTATTCATTACTTATATAAAGCTGTTCTACAGTTGATTGTAATATTTTAATAAACCGCAAAGGCACAGAAGGAGAAGAAAATAATATGGCTAAAGTTGGTTTTATGCGTTGGCTGTATTTATGTGTCTTCGTAGGTTTTAGTTGTTTATTACTGATTAGCTGTGCTGTGAACTCTAGCGCGGGGAAAACTTTGCGGGTTGCTACAGAACCGGCGTTTCCACCTTTTGAGTTTCAAGGAAAAGGTGGCGAGTTGCAGGGGTTTTCCATTGATTTGATGAATGCGATTGCTTCTTCTGCTAACTTGAAAGTGAATTTTCAAAGTCTGCCTTTTGATGGGATTATCCCCGCTTTGCAAGCTAAAACGGTAGATGCGGCTATTAGTTCGATTACGATTACTGAGGAGAGGGCAAAAACGGTTTCTTTTTCCCGTCCTTATTTTAAGGCTGGGTTAGCGATCGCAATTCGCGCAGATAATCAAAATATTACTGGTTTTGACAGTCTCAAAAATAAAAAAATTGCAGTACAAATTGGCACAACTGGGGCTGCAAAGGCTAAGAATATTCCTGGGGTGCAAATTCGCAGTTTTGATTCTGCACCCTTAGCTTTGCAAGAATTGCTTAACAGTAATGTAGATGCGGTAATTAATGATGCACCTGTGACTTTATATGCAATTAATACAGGCAATCTTCAGGGAATTAAAGTAGTACAGAAATTGCTGACGGAAGAGTTTTATGGAATTGCTACAGCTAAAAACTCGCCAAATTTGACATTGATAAATAATGGCTTGGATAGAGTGCTGAAAAATGGCACTTATTCTCAAATTTACCAGAAATGGTTTAAAGTTGAACCACCATCACTACCAGCTAAATCACCATTTGAGAATCAAACTAACGCTGGCGCATCTAAAATATTAACTTCAATTAGGGTGATATTGCAGGCTTTTCCAAGTCTATTGCAGGGTGCATTGGTAACGTTGCAATTGACAATACTTTCGGTAGTATTTGGTTTAATTGGCGGTTGCTTAATTGGTATTGTTCGCCTTTCTCATATTGCACCTGTGCGTTGGTTGGCGAGGGCGTATGTAGATTTTTTTCGAGGAACGCCTTTGCTGGTGCAAATTTTTATGATTTACTTTGGTTTACCAGCAATTTTACAAGAACTTGGTTGGACATTTTCTATCGATCGTCTAACTGCTGGGGTAATTGCCTTAAGTTTGAATAGCGCTGCATACATTGCCGAAGTTGTTCGTGCTGGAATTCAATCAATTGAACCAGGACAAGCAGAAGCAGCAAAATCATTAGGTTTGAGTTCTGTGCAAACTATGAGTTATGTAATTTTTCCCCAAGCTTTCCGGCGGATGATTCCACCTTTGGGCAATGAGTTTATCAGTTTATTGAAAGATACTAGCTTAGTTTCTGTGATTGGGTTTGAAGAATTACTACGTAAAGGACAGCTAATTGTTGCTGATAACTATCGCGCTTTTGAAATTTACGCAGGTGTAGCAGTGGTTTATTTGTGTTTGACGCTACTTTCTTCCCAAGCATTTAGCCGATTAGAAGCTTGGATGAATCCCATCAAGCGCTAAGAGACTTTCAAAAATAATTTCTCAAAATCCAGAGAATGATAATCAATATGCTTGGAAAGCTAATTTTTTGGGATAGGTAGCAGTTGGGGTTAAAATCCTTAAGAGAAAATCCAACTTAATAAAATGTGTTCTAATATACCTTTTTTTCAGGTAATTCTAATCCATTGTTTAATTTAACTTAATACTTTGCTACAAACCCAATAAAAAAGTTATGTAACATCAATCAGATAACAGTATTGTTATCATGGACTTGTAATCATTAAGAAATGTAAATAGTAACTATAACCGTAAGTCAATTTAACTTAATGATTTTGTGCTTGCTATTTCAGGGCTGAGTATGTCAATACAATTTTGTTGCAATTAAAACTCAGTAAATAGGTTTGAACTATTCAATGCAAGTCTAGTTTCGGCTGCATTGTAACAGTTCACCTTGGCAGCCAAAAATTAAAAACTTTTCATTAGAGGAGAAGCAAATGAGAAATTTGAAAGCAATCATAGACAAATCCTCATTGACTAGTGAAGTACCGGCATCATTTGTGGTGTTTCTTGTCGCCCTTCCTCTTTGCATGGGTATTGCGATCGCTTCGGGACTTCCGCCATCTCGCGGCATAGTTACAGGAATAGTAGGCGGAATTATTGTTGGTGCAGTTTCCGGTTCTCCACTGCTAGTTAGTGGCCCGGCTGCTGGACTGGCGGTGGTTGTTGCAGAAGTAGTTCAACAATATGGCATTGAAATGGTTGGGCCAATTCTGCTGCTAGCGGGTTTAATCCAATTACTCGCAGGTATATTTAAACTTGGTCAGTTGTTTCGCGCCATGTCACCGGCTGTCATCTATGGAATGCTTGCAGGTATTGGGATATTAATCTTCGCTTCCCAATTTCATGTGATGTTAGACGACCAACCGCGTATACACGGCATTGAGAATTTAATTTCGATTCCCAACACGATTTACAAAGCTTTCTTTTCTATTGATGGTAGCGTTCATCACCTTGCAGCACTCATAGGTGTAATAACTATTATCAGTCTTCTGCTGTGGGAAAAATTTAAACCCAATAGTTTAAAGTTGATACCTGGCGCGCTTGTCGGCGTTGTCATTGCCACCTTCATAGCTACAGTGTATCGATTACCGATTCAGTATGTTGATGTACCTGGAAATCTGGCACAAGCAATTCAATTACCAACATTTGCCAGCTTACCACGCTTAATTCAGGCACCAGTTTTGCTAGATGCGATCGCGATCGCATTCATTGCTAGTACAGAAAGTTTACTTTCAGCCGTAGCAGTAGATCGATTGCATACTGGGACAAGAACCGATTTCGATCGCGAATTAACAGCCCAAGGAATTGGCAACGTTATATGTGGGTTCTTGGGTGCTTTGCCGATGACAGGAGTGATAGCCCGCAGTTCTGTAAACGTAGAAGCTGGTGCTAAAACTAGATTATCGACGATGCTTCACGGTTTATGGCTGTTAATTTTAGTAATTGCAGCCCCAACCTTGCTCAAAATAATTCCCATTTCTAGTTTGGCAGCAATTCTAGTTGTTACTGGTTACAAACTAATCGAAGTAGAACATATTCGCCAGTTAAAAAAGTATGGACGTTTTCCTTTAGTAATTTTTGCTGCCACTTTAATCGGGATTGTTGTTACTGACCTAATCACAGGTGTTTTAATTGGTATTTTGTTGACAGGAGTTTTACTAATTCACAAAATGTCTGTACTGAATATCCAAGTTATTAAACACGAAGATAATCAGCGAATAGACATTTATTTACAAGGTGCGGCAACATTTGTGAGGCTACCAAAATTGGCGAACATTTTAGAACTTGTGCCTCCAGGAAGTGAATTGCATGTTTATATGCAAGACTTGGCTTATATAGATCACTCTTGTCTAGATTTACTATCGGTGTGGGGAAAACAACAGGAAAAAATGGGAAGCACTTTAACTATGCAATGGGATCGTCTGATAGATCGTAATCGCAAACCATTTACTCTGTAGTAGTCAAGCTAGATTGAATTTGCTTCACGGTAGGGTATCACAGCTGTGCTACCCTACCAATTGTTTGTATTCTATGTAATCAACCAAGGGTTAAAATAGGTTTTATATAGGGAATTTGGATTGAGTTGCACCTGAATTAACCAAAAATATATGACAATTCTCAACGCTCGTAATTTATCTTTAGAAGAAGTTCAGCGTCTGTTTGGCTTTCAAGAACAGTACAGTGACTCATTTTCTAACTACTTATCTTTAGAACCTCTCATAGAAGCAGAACAGCAGGAACTTCTGCAAATTAGAAATGACTTTCGACGCTACCTGACAGCCGGTAAAGTTTCTGAAGGTCAGGTAAAGTTTCTTGCAGTTGCGCCTTTACTAAGATTAGCTGGCTTTTATCGCTATCCGATCGAGATTGTTTTGGAAGAGAATATTGCTGATATTGAAATTGAAGATGAAGATATAAAAATTAAAGGGAGGTTTGATATTTTAGCTGTTAATAAAGCTAAAACTACAAAACCTCAAACATATTTTTGGGTACTGTTGATTGAATCTAAAAATTGTCAAGTTGATATATCAACAGGTTTGTCTCAGCTACTTAGTTATGCTTATAAAAATTTAGATAATCAAAAATCAGTTTGGGGATTAACGACTAATGGTAGAAGTTATCAATTTGTCTATATCGAACAAGGAAATCCCCCTATTTATTATCTGTTGCCAGAATTAAATTTAATGGAAAGAGAACGTTCAAGTCAGTTACTACAAGTTTTAAAAGCAATTTGTCAACTTTAAAAGCATTGATGATTAAAACAACATATAAGCCAAGGTAAAAATTAAGGTAAAATTTATGATTCAAGCCATACCCAAACTAGTAAGCTTTGAAGATTTTGCAGCTTGGCGTCCTGAAGGCGGAAGATACGAATTACATAATGGTGCAATTGTTGAAATGCCTCAACCAACTGGCGAACATGAAGATGTTGTTGGTTTTATCGCTAGAAAACTAACGGTAGAATTTGACAGATTAAATTTACCTTATATAATTCCCAAAACTGTGCTGATAAAACCTGTGAATTCGGTTTCTGCTTATTCCCCAGATGTGTTGATATTAAATCGTCTTAATTTAGTAAATGAGCCGCTATGGAAAAAAGAATCAACTGTATCATATCCGGCATCAATTCCTTTGGTAGTTGAGGTAGTTAGTACCAATTGGGATGATGACTATTACACAAAACAAGGTAAGTATGAAGGTATTGGAATTCCTGAATATTGGGTTGTAGATTATCTCGGTTTAGGCGCTAAAAAGTTCACTGGCAACCCCAAACAGCCTACTATGTCTATTTATCAATTAATCGATGGTGAATACCAAGTTACTCAATTTAGAGGTACAGATCGCATCGTCTCGCCTACTTTCCCAGAATTGAATTTAACCGCCGAACAGATTTTTCAAGCTGGAGATATCCCAAGTAGTTAAAATTACCGAGAGAGCTTTTTATAAGTTATCTAATTACGAATTACGAATTACGAATTACGAATTAGTATGAGACTAGCTTGGGATGAATGGCAAGCAAGGGATAAATCACGCTTTGAGCAAATTATAATGTTTTTAGCTGATTTGCTTGAGAACTAACGCCCTAAGTGCGATCGCAATACACTTGACCAAAGCTACGATCGGGATTAATCTCAATCACCATATCAACCACTGTCGCATCTCTTAACAACGGCGTGATGAATAATTCCGGGTGCAGCGATCGCCAAAAATAATTGACAAATTGCTCTATCTGTGCATTGCTCATCCCCGATTTCCCCGCAGCAATCATCTGTTGTTCTGCCTGTTTGCGCCACTCCAAAGAACACCGATAATCGATGGGATACAGCACAATTAAACTGTCCAATCGCTCCCACAGTGGTAAATAATCGTGGAGGCGAAGATTCATCTCACGGGCAAATGCTCTATCTTCATCTGTGACAATTGGCGGTGGCGCAGTATCAAATAAATCAGGATTGATTGGTCGCACACCCACAAACCAACCCTCAAATAGTACAATATCTACATCCGCCACCATTTCTGGATTAGTGCGATCGCCAGCACCTCCAAAAGCAGATTTATCAAAGCGGGGAAGCATCACCGGGCTTTGCAACTCACGGATTTGATCTAGTACATTTAAGCCTAAGTCTATATCGTGAGTTCCTGGTGGGCCGCGCCAAATTAAGCGGGGATCTTGCTGTGTCAAAAGCAAGCGATCGCTGTAAGTTTTATACAAGTCATCCAAAGATAAACTCACAGTCCTGTATCCCAAATGATCGAGAATCAAAATGAGAATTTTGGACATTGTGGTTTTACCAGTGCCTTGTCCTCCCAATATTCCTTGAATCAGGGGGTGTCCCAACTGTTGGCGCTGCGATGCTAGTTTTATCCCCAAAGGTAGCCACAAGTCCCACAATACCTGTAACATTTCCTGGGGTTGTACTTGGAAAGTTGCTTGACAGAATTCGCTAAAAGCTGGAAAGACAGATTTTAGTAAATGCGATCGCCTTTCGATCATTTCATCAGCATTTTCCGGTGCGATCCCAAAAGCTTTAGCCCTTAACCGATCTGCCAGTGCTGCTTCTCTTGCTTCCTGCTTCCAAGTTTCCCCCAGCCCATTGGTTGCCAAAACACTCAGCCACAAATTCATAAATTCTCCATCTGACTACGATCCCAGCTTAAAAGCTTCGAGAAACAGGCTGTAGATGAAACCAACTTTCAGGAGATTTAGTGAGTCTATCAAGAGCGATCGCCGATCCAAAAAGCTGCGACTATAAAATATTCTGCTGGTAATTTCCGTTAACAGTACTAAAAAACCAGCTGCTACAATGTCTAACTCTGCCCGTTGTCCAGCTGTAGTGGAAACTGCGTTTCCCAGAAAAAAACCGAACAAAAAACTAATTATCAGCAACGATAGTCGTCGCCAAGGATTTAAAAACCATTGCCCAAAGCGCGTAGCAATGCCATCGAACAAGTTATTGAGACGAGTGTTTTGCATCAAAGGGACTTTTGGGAAAAGTCAAGATATCTTTAAATATATCTATATTAATGTAAGAAGGATATTGGTTTTAGCATCAGCTTGTTTGTTATTATTGTAGATATCTACTGGAATTGCAGTGTTTATTCAAATTTGACTATTCTATCATCTTCTTCAGAAATACAGTTTCTTAGAGGATGTTTGGAAACAATAAATATTTAGTTTGCTCCTCACGAGCAAGCCTGAAAAAATGGGAAAATGATTCAAAATTCCCCTTTTTTAAGGAAGCTAGTTCGTTAAGCGCGTTTGCTGACTTGTATTCATGTATGAAAGTAAGCTCCTCGTAGGGTCTCCCAACAGGAGAATAAACTTGCGTAGATTTAGAAAGGAGGATCTTTAAGCACTGACGTTTAGCAAAGGACGCCTTGTTGAGGCTGCTAACGGTTTCAGGAAACTTTTATTTTTTTTATAGAAATGAGTTGGTTTAATAGGTATAAAATTATCTTGTTTTTATCCATACTTACGGTCAAAAACCAAAGTAATGGATGTCTGGATCTCTTGTTTTTCAAACATCAAAGAGATTATATCCTTCAAATATTTTCTAATCAAAATGATATTTATCATACATTCCTCTTCCTAATTTGAGGAAAGTCTATATTCGGCTATTTTGTGTGATTGCCTTTTGGGATAATAGGCTACTATTTGGTCAAGCCTAGACAAAATATTTATTTCTAAATAACTATCAATATGAAATCTTCAGTGTATCGTAACGTCGGTATTACAGCTTTGTGCTTGGGACTGCTTGTTGCTCTGGTGGGATGCTTTGGACTGAGCGTATCCTTTGAGTCCACTAACCCAGATACAAACCCAGATACATCTTCACAACTGCCAACAGAAACTCAAGAGTGGCATACAACTTCGGTTGTACCTGAAAAAAGTCTTTCCACTAGCTTATCTACTCCAGTACCTACCCCAACCAATCGAGTAGAACATAGCAATAAAGAGAATACTTACCCTGTCTTGGCAAAGCGTGATAAATCAACAAGCATTGCCAAGGATCGAGGTACTTTGCGAATGAGCAATCGAACAAATCAGCCTGTGCGGCTGGTTCTACTGGCACGAGAGTCAGTAGCAAAAGGAGCTAGTAAAAAACAAACTCACTACGATGTACCGGCACATTGGGATTTTGCTCCCGAAGAAGGTAGTGAGAAGGGACTGGTTCTATCCCTACCTCAGAATAATTTAAAGCTGGAAAAGGGAGATGTTTTAGTTGCTTTTGCACAAGATGGTTCCCGTCGTTACTGGGGCCCTTATATTATTGGCGAAACTCAATTACCTAAGTGGAATTCCCAAAATAGAGAATGGCAACTTGTGCTGAGTCAATAGACTTATTGCAGAAGTGCTTTTTGCACTCTTGGGGGAAAAGGTTTTGGTTAAAGGGGAAGGGGATAATACAGAACCTTTTCCCCTTACCCTTTTCCCACAATGCCAAGAAGTCTAATAAATATGCTCAAACCTTTATTTTTACATCCTTACCCTACAGTTGGTAAAGTGTTAAGTAATGGATAGAGGAAAATTGTTGAATTAAAAACTCCGAAGAACAAAAGATAGATAACCAACGACTATTGATTAGTGATTGTTGACTATTGACTAAATGAGAATGAAATTGAGTGTTAAGCACACTGTTGATCGGTGGTTCAACAAAATAGCAAAAAATCCAGCCTTGAGTCTAACTGTGTCGATTTTGTGGTTGATAGTGGTTGGTTGGGTGGCTTTTGGGTGGAATTTGGGCAATACTGGCTTAATTGATGAGACAGAGCCGCTTTTTGCCGAAGCTTCCCGCCAGATGTACGTTACAGGTGATTGGATTACGCCATTTTTCAATGGTGACACTCGTTTCGATAAACCTGCTTTGATTTACTGGTGTCAGGCGATCGCATATCATCTGATTGGCGTGAATGAATGGGCAGTACGCCTTCCTTCTGCGATCGCCGCATTCGGCTTAGTTTGTTTAGCTTTTTACACCATCCAGTGGTATCTGGCTAAACAAGACGAATTAGAGCAAGTTTCACGTCCTACTCGTCGCTACTTAACATCTTTTATAGCAGCAGCGTTGATGGCACTCAATCCCGAAACTATTATTTGGGCGAGAACGGGTGTCTCTGATATGCTGCTCACCGGATGTATGGCATCGGCTTTGTTATGTTTCTTTCTAGGGTACGCAGGGAAGGAAGGGACTGGGGACTGGGGACTGGGGATTAGGAAACTGGGAACAGAGGGCAGTGGACTGAGGAGTGAAGAGAAATTTTCCCAATCCCCAATCCCTAATCCCCAATCCCTATTCCCTAATAAGTGGTACTTAGCTTTTTATGTGCTGATTGCTGGTGCAATTTTGACCAAAGGGCCAGTGGGAATTGTTTTGCCGGGGCTAATTGTTGCCGCCTTTTTGCTTTACGTGGGTAAAATGCGAGAGGTGTTGCGGGAAATGCACCTTCTTGTAGGTATAGTGATAATTCTCGCTTTGTCAGTGCCCTGGTATGCTTTAGTAATTTGGCGCAATGGCTGGAATTACATTAACTCCTTTTTTGGTTATCACAACCTAGAACGCTTTACAGAAGTAGTTAATGGTCACTCAGCACCTTGGTATTTTTACTTTTTAGTCGTGCTGTTGGGTTTTGCACCCTACTCAGTGTATTTACCAGCTTCTATAATCAAACTAAAATTTTGGCAGCGATCGCATTGGCGATCCCTTGAACGTTTTCAGCAATTTGGTTTATTTGCCTGGTTCTGGTTTGCTAGCATCTTTGCCTTTTTTTGCATTGCCGTCACTAAACTCCCTAGCTACGTATTACCTTTAATGCCAGCAGCAGCAATCCTGGTAGCCCTGCTGTGGAGCGACCTTTTTTCAGATACAGAGACACGGCAAACAATTCCTTCCCCCTCTCCCACTTTGCCCATCTCCGCGTCTTTGCTGCGAATAAGTGGTTGGGTGAATGTAGTATTTTTATCAATTCTGGCAACAGCACTGCTCAACATAACCCAGATACTAGGTACCGATCCAGCTATAAGTAACTTCCACGAACTAATTCAAAAATCTGGTTTACCAGTAATCGCGGGTATAATTTGGCTAGTTTCTGCTGTTTTGGTCGCGGGTTTATTATTGAGTCGCCGCTGGAACTACATTATCAGTATTAATTTAATCGCGTTTGTGGCGTTTGTAATTTTTGTCTTAACGCCTGCTTCGTTTTTTATCGATCGAGAACGTCAATTACCCTTAAGGGAATTGTCTGCGGTCATTCTAGAAGCAAAACAACCAAACGAAGAATTGATCATGCTTGGCTTCAAAAAGCCTAGTGTGGTATTTTACAGCCACATCCACGTAAATTATTTAAAATTTCCCCAAGAGGCTGTAGAGCATATTAAAAACCAGGCTGCTAAAGGACTAAAACCTTCCTCAGTGCTGCTGTTAGCCGAACAGAAAAAGTTTTTACAAATGGACTTACAGCCAGATGATTACAAGAATTTATCAACCAAGGGTGCTTATAACTTGGTTCGAGTTCCTTTTAAGAAAATGAAGAATCAAAAAATAGATATATCATAATTAGTCATTAGTCATTAGTCATTAGTCATTAGTCATTAGTCCTTAGTTATTGGTTATTCACAAAAAACGAAGGACAAATGACTAATGACAAAAAACCAACGATCAATAACCCCATTAACATTTGCTATTGTAACCATTGACAGCTAAAGCTTGATTGATTTGGCTTAATAGGTCTTCCATTGATATCGATCGCGGTAATATTTGGGTAGCGATCGCACCAACAACAGTTTCTATCGATTCCACACTATTTTTCTTCTGCTTGTCAATTTCCCGATCGGCTACCCCATCCTGGAAACTGGTTTTTGAGCGATTTAATCGCTGATTTAGTACCAAAATTGGTGGCAACTTTAAAGGCGAATCTCCTAATGTTTTTAGTGCTTTGAGCACATCTTTGTGGATAGAGGTTTCTCCTAAACAAATTAGCAATAAGTCAACGCTTTCGTGGCGAATCTGTTGCAATACTTCTGCCCAACAAGGACTCATTGCGGCTTTGAAGCCTGCTGTTTGCAGGTATTGAATTAAAGCTTGAAACCATTCAGATCCCCGTTCAGCAGTTTCACTACTAATTGAGCAATTTTTTTCTGTCCGATAACCCTTAGCTGGCTTACGTCTTATCTGGGGGAAATCCCGCAGCATTGTTAAATCCACTACTAAGATGTTGGGAGGGCAGCAAATACCAGAAGCAATTTCTAGTACTGATAGTAAAGCATCTGTTTTCTCGGTGCGACTGCTGTTGTCTTTCGCAAATGGTGTTAAGTAAGGAAATACAGATAGCCCTGGTATTTTAGAAGCGATTAAAGTAGTTGCGACATCGCAAGTAACCAGTGGTATAGCTGCTAAACGTGGATGTCCAATTAGTTGTTGCAAATAAATTTGCGCAGTGGTACTTTCGACATCTAGCAAAATCACATCAAACTGCCATACCCGCGCCAAAAGTTCTGCCTGATCTAGATCATCTACTTCAATCACTCGGTGTTCTCGAAGTGAGGGGTGGGGATTGACCGATTCTAACTGGGGATTCACCAACCTGAGAATTCGCAGTGGGGTTTTAGTTGGGATAATTGCACTATTATTTGACCCTATCTGCGGCATTACTTGTGCAGTACATAATTTTTCGAGAACCGGTGCTAAGACCTGATGCTCTACTGGCAAACTTAAGAAACCATCGGCTCGGTTAGCAAATGCTTGCTCTTTTTCGGCTGCCGTCGCGGTGACAATTACAGATATATGACGGGTTGCAGCGTCAGATTTTAGTAAAGTCAGTACATCCCAGCCTGATAGCAGGGGTAGCAACGGATTTAAAAATATCGCTATTGGTTGCAAGCGCCGCGCTTTTTCGACCGCTTCTGTCCCCGATCGCGCAATCACTACGCGATATCCTAAACCTTTGAGTTGTTCGGTCAAGTCTTCAATATATCGAGCTACTGCTTCGACTACCAAGACCAACCGTTGCGAACTCGCAAGATGATGCTGTATGGGCGTACTAACTTGCTGACGAGCGGCGGCGAGATTTTCCCGTGTCGGTTGATATCGTGTCTCCTCGGCTTCTCTGATTCCCATATCTGGTTCCGAAAAGCCTGTTTTCGGGGGACTGGGTGGCAGAAGTAGGGTAAACTGGCTACCTTTACCTTCACGCGATAAGAAGCTGACATCTCCTCCGTGGAGGCGAGCCAAGGCGCGAGTTAATACTAGCCCCAAACCAGTGCCTTCAAATTGCCGGGTGAGGGGATTTTCTAGTTGTTGGAATTTTTGAAAGATTAAGTGTTGCTGGTGTTCGGGAATACCAATTCCTGTATCCCAAACTGTAAAGGCAATCCATCCTTCCCAACGACTTACCCGCAGCCCAATTTCGCCAGATATTTCGGTGAATTTAAAAGCGTTGGAAAGTAGGTGTACTAGCATCTGGCGTAAGCGCAATTCGTCTGCCACCATCTGATCTAAACCTAGTTCAATGGAAAGACAGAATTGAGGAGCAGATGAACGGGCATTTGCAGGTGGCGGGGCAGATGTCGCTTTGGTGGTTTGAGTGTGGATAGCTTTGGCTTCCGATAGGGCGCGATCGCACACAGCCTGAATTTTCACCGGAGTCAGCGTCAAATCCATTTGTCCCGTCTCCATCCGGGTCAAATCTAAAATGTCATTCACCACACTCATCAGGTGGCGTCCGCTTTGATGAATCAGTCCGGCATAACGGGCTTGACGCTCGTTAAGTTCTCCTAACTGCTGATCCACTAGCAAGCGCGATAATCCCAAAACGGCAGTTAGGGGAGTTTTGAGTTCATGACTAATACAAGCTAAAAACTCGTCTTTTAACCGATTTAGTTGAATTAAATCGGCATTCTTCGCTGCTAGTTCTTTACAAAGTTGCTGCTGTTCAGTGACATCAGTAGCTAAAACCAACCACAAATCAGTGCTGAGTGCAATTTCCTTTTCAGCACTCATAACTTTAAATTCAGGATTATCTAAGGGAATTTTGGCAAACTGCCAGATTCGCTCTTGACCATTTTGCATTTCGACAACGCAGGTACAAGTACCCACTTGACTATCTAGATAGCATCGGCTGTATGCAGCATCACCTGATGCTTCTTGCTGAATCAGTTCTTCTTCATCAGTATGCTCATTCTCCCTACCATTGGGATGAACCTTGATTGCTGGTTGGGTGGCATATTCTGCTATTTCGGAGCGTTTAGGGGCAAGTATTGCCTCCACCTGTTGCCTAACCCCTTCTGGATCTTTTAAGGTTCCTAATTGCTGCCACCAGGCGGGATTTCGCGCTACCACCTCGCCAGTACCGGTTTGCAACATCAAAGGCCAAGGCAGTCTTTCTAGCAAGTGTACTAATGGCTGATGTCCTAATGACTTGGGTTCGTTTGGCCGACCATCATATTCATGGCGATGTTCGCTAGACTTTTGTAAGCCAGCCATACGTTCCTGAGCTAGCGATCGCAACAGGCGCGAACTATCCAATAGCCCCAAATATCGACCCTCGGAGTCAATCAGCGCCCAATCTAAGTTTTGGGCTTTTTCGACTTGTGAATCGCCCCAGCGCAAGCTTAATCGCTCTACACGCTCCGAAGCTGATATTGTCTGTATTGGCTCAATTAGACCTTGACCCCAGGTAGAGAGCGATTGGTGTAAATTTAGATTTTTATCGTCACTTTGTGCTAATAATTTTGGGATTAAACGGGCAGAATACAGCAATCCGATGGGGCATTGCTGTTGATTCACTACTACCAAGCGATCGCACTGCTCTTGCTCAAAAATCTCCAACACCACTGCCAGAGAACTTGTTTGGGGGCAGCTAGGTACGGTTGCCTGAAAGTTATAAAGCGGGTAATCTAGCATTAACATAGGGATTTGGGGGTCATTCTTCCTGTGGAACCCTCCGGCATTTCCATCTGCCAGTTGATGGTCTTTTCGCCTGAAGTCATATCCTCTAAGAAGACTCATATAAGCAACTCTGGTTATTTCAACGCCATTAAAACAACGGGATTTCCCCTAACGGACACGGGAATTGCAAACGAGTGCATTTTTCTAAGAGGCGACGTTTCTAATTTTTAGCAACTAGCCAGCCTCCCCAGTGTCTTACTGGTATTTAAACTCCTCATCGATAGCGACGGCTAAGACAATTATGGCCCCAAAGATTCGCTTTAGAACCTTGAGGAATTATAATGATTTGGAATGCGACAATCCTTTAAGTTCGTTTAAGTATCTTATCAAGGAGCAAAATAAAAAAATCTATCTATTTATATACATAAGTATGTAAATCATGAGTTAATTACTGTATCTTGCAATGCCGACGGATACCTCATCATCAAAGACCTACTAAGTTCTATCAGTTAGTTGCTCCACTAGAATGTTGAGTGCCTAGCACTATCTGCTCGCCTAGAGCGTTATTTTGGGGTTAAATCAGCACTTTACTGCACACGCAGTATTCCCCTACAAGCGTTAGCCAAACTTATCAGCCCGCGTTTCTTGGTCAGGGCGATCGAGGAGATATATTCAAGAATAGATGTTATTACCGATCTTGATTCTGCTATCTAATATTAACAAATGCTTAAATAATCCAGTTGACTTAGCCAACCAAAAAGGTTTGAGTAAGTGGCTGTGGCAATTGATAGACGCAATTATTGCTCAATTTTGCTACTTACCTGTTGCTGTAACAAGCTCTGGAACAATCAACTATTTACCAAATTGGCTGCTACTAAATCCAAGTAAGGCATACACTCTTCAGTACGTTTATGTATTTGCCAGTCAGATGCAAAAAAGCCAGCAGTATTTTCAGGAGATGACTCCGGCAGAAAGAGAAGGATTATTAAGACAGCTTAAAATAGATTATAGCCTAATTCTTATAGATTATTTTACTACAGACAAAACCCTCAAAGATAAAATTGATAAATTTATCAATACTATATTTTATGCTAATATTCCTGTGCCCCAAATAATCGAAATTCATATGGAGATAATTGAAGAATTTTCTAACCAGCTAAAATTAGAAGGTAGGAGCAATGAAACTTTACTTGATTACCGCCTAACGTTAATAGATATCTTGGCTCACCTGTGCGAAGTCTATAGGAGTTCGATTTCTAGATAAAATAAATGAAATTTATTGCTCTGTGTTCAACTGGGAACAAGCTACAACTGTGAGTAACGATGCATAGAAAAATATTGTATTTCTCTGATAATGATTAGTTATTAAGTATATGAATAAAGCCAGAAAAACCTACGTTCTCAAGCTTTACGTAGCAGGTAATACTCCTAATTCAGTCCGGGCATTAAAAACACTTAAAGAGATTTTAGAACAGGAGTTTGAAGGGGTTTATGCTTTAAAAGTGATCGATGTACTGAAAAGCCCGCAACTGGCGGAAGAAGATAAAATATTGGCCACACCAACATTATCTAAAATTTTGCCTCCACCCGTTCGCAAAATTATTGGGGATCTTTCAGATAGAGAAAGAGTGTTGATTGGATTGGATTTGCTCTATGAAGAACTGAGTGAAGAAGACTTTGAAGAGTAAATTTTTCATCATAAAAAATTAATTCAAAATTTTAGTAATAAAAAAACAGGTTTTAATCCCCTTTTGTGATCGAGCAATGAGTGAAAAAGAGCAAGTAGAACCAAAACAACCACCGATAATTAGGGGTGTAGAAAAAATTCGGACGATGATCGAAGGGTTTGACGATATTAGTCATGGTGGTTTACCAATTGGTAGAACTACCTTGATTAGTGGTACATCCGGCACAGGCAAAACCTTATTCTCTCTTCAGTTTCTCTATAACGGTATCACCTACTTTGATGAAGCAGGAGTATTTGTAACCTTTGAGGAATCACCGAGTGATATTATTAAAAATGCTAATATTTTTGGTTGGAACTTGCCCCGCTTAATTGAAGAAGGCAAGTTGTTTATTCTTGATGCATCTCCCGATCCAGAAGGTCAAGATATCGTGGGAAATTTTGACCTTTCTGCACTCATTGAGCGCTTGCAATATGCCATCCGCAAATATAAAGCTAAACGAGTTTCAATCGACTCAATAACAGCAGTATTTCAGCAGTATGAAGCGATGGGAGTAGTGCGACGCGAAATTTTTCGTTTGGTAGCACGTCTCAAACTACTGAGTGTCACCACTCTAATTACCACTGAACGTAGTGAAGAATACGGGCCTGTTGCCTCTTTTGGAGTGGAAGAATTTGTTTCCGATAATGTAGTAATTGTTCGCAACGCTTTAGAAGGAGAACGCCGCCGCCGCACAATTGAAATTCTCAAATTGCGCGGCACAACTCACATGAAAGGCGAATATCCCTTCACAATTACTAATGAAGGAGTTAACATCTTCCCACTCGGAGCAATGCGCTTGACTCAACGTTCTTCTAATGTCAGGGTATCTTCTGGCGTCAAAACTTTAGATGAAATGTGCGGTGGGGGTTTCTTTAAAGATTCAATTATTTTGGCGACAGGAGCTACAGGTACTGGTAAAACCCTGTTAGTAAGCAAATTTATTCAAGATGGCTGTCTCAATGGAGAACAGGCGATATTATTTGCTTATGAAGAGTCACGCGCCCAACTATCTCGTAATGCTTCCTCTTGGGGAATTGATTTTGAAGAATTAGAAGATCAAGGTTTACTCAAAATAATTTGTACCTATCCTGAATCAACTGGTTTAGAAGACCACTTACAAATTATTAAATCAGAAATTGCTATTTTCAAACCCGCTCGGATTGCCATTGATTCTTTATCAGCACTAGCTAGAGGAGTTACGAATAATGCATTTCGGCAGTTTGTAATTGGTGTGACAGGTTATGCTAAACAAGAAGAAATTACTGGTTTTTTTACCAACACAACCGACCAATTTCTAGGAGCGCATTCGATTACTGACTCTCACATTTCCACGATTACCGATACAATTCTGATGCTACAGTACGTAGAAATTCGTGGAGAAATGTCGCGGGCAATTAACGTATTCAAAATGCGCGGGTCTTGGCATGATAAAGGCATTCGTGAGTATAATATTACTGCTGATGGGCCCGAAATTAAAGATTCTTTCCGAAACTACGAACGGATTATCAGCGGTGCTCCTACTCGCGTTAATATCGATGAAAAGGCGGAACTTTCTCGCATTGTTAGACGTTTTGAAGACAAACAGAGTTCCGAACCCTAAATTTAGTATCGTAGTATATTCTTTCCTAAGTTTAGTATCGTGCTATATTCTGTGGTGAAGAAAGGTTTTCTGCCGCTAGATTGATTTTCGTGTGAGGGATGCGGTGAAAGGACAGCAATTATTTTATAGCTTCTTACCTGGTGTAACGGCAGCAGTTTTAACAACTCAGCCTGCTTGGGCTGGTACTGCGAAACTAACTGGGATACAACTGGCATCTTCTCCTAGTGTTTTGACTTCTACTTATGGTCAAGGCTTGGTTGTGGATACCATAAAAAATAGGCAACTGCCTAACAGTGCAAATGTTAGTGTTCCAACCCTAGTACCTGCTTTGGGTTTTACTAAACTTAGTGTGAAACCTTTAAGTAATAACAGTATTCCAGTATTTACGGCTGAAAATACTGTTGTGCCAATAAAACAACTACTTAAGAAAGATAAAGGTAGATTTTTTAGTTTGACACCTACCTCTAATTCTTCCCAAGCTCAAAAGAACCAAAAACAGAGTAATTCGAGTGCTTCTGGGCAGAAATTAAAGAAGATACTAGTTCCCAACTATACTTCAAAAACCCCATCTGTCCAAAAAGAAATTTTGTCCCTGTCTTCTGCACAGCAGCCAGTGGTTCAAAAGATAAATACTGTTACTCAGTTGCAAACATTTTTACAAACTTCAGCGACAGGTGCAGGAGCAGCAAAACTGTTGTCAGCGCAGAGGTGTCCACAGGAGTTGAGCAAAAGCAAAACTGACTCCTTGACTTTGCTGCTAACCTCAAGCACCTGCTTACAACAAAATGCTATTGGTCGCTTGGCTCAGAGTAATACCACGATTCCGACAGATTCGACGCCAATCACTGTGCCAGGAACTGTAACTCCTGCACCAGGAGGTTCGACGCCAATCACTGCGCCAGGAACTGTAACTCCTGCACCAGGAGGTTCAGTGCAACCTTCTACTGTGCCAGGAACCGTAACTCCTGTGCCGTCAGGGTCGGTGCAACCTTCTACTGTGCCAGGAACCGTAACTCCTGTGCCGTCAGGGTCGGTGCAAGTTCCAGAGAACCTAATTCCTAACTCAAATCCCCTGCAATTTCCCACCAAACCGGAGGAGGTGCAACTTCAAGGAAATCAGCCGATTACTTTGGCACAGGCTCTGGAGTTGGCACGGCGTAACAATCGCGATCTACAGGTGTCCTTATTGGAGCTAGAACGCAATCGAGCGGTTCTACGCGAGGCACAAGCTGCTTTATTGCCCACTCTGGGACTTAGCACGGATCTGACTCGTGGTCAATCTTCTAGCGGTCAACTTCAGAACGAATTAAGCGGACCGTTTGCCGCTAACCAAGATCGACCCAGTACATCTTTTTCTGGTCAAGCACAACTTTCATATAACCTTTATAGTTCTGGGAGAGTGCAAGCTAGCATCAGAGCGGCTGAAGAACAGGTACGTTACTATGAGCTTGCTGTAGAAACTCAGTCTGAGACAATCCGTTTGAATGTTGCTACTGACTACTACAATTTGCAACAAGCGGATGAACAAGTACGCATTAGTCAGTCGGCTGTGGTGAACTCTGAAGCTAGTTTGCGTGATGCAGAAGCTTTAGAGCGAGCTGGGGTTGGTACGCGGTTTGATGTGTTGCGATCGCAGGTGAATTTAGCAAATGCCCAACAAAATTTAACTAATGCTAGATCCCAGCAGTTGATTTCCCGTCGTCAATTAGCAACTCGGATAAGTTTGCCGCAAGGAATAAATATCAGTGCCGCTGACCCTGTACAATTAGCTGGTCTTTGGAACCCAACCCTAGAACAAAGTATTGTGTTGGCTTATCAAAATCGTCCGGAACTGCAACAGTTTTTGGCACAACGCAATACTAGTGAGCAACAGCGCAGACAGGCTCTTGCAGAACTGGGCCCCCAAGTTAGTTTGGTCGCCAGCTACGACCTGCTCGATCAGTTCAATGATAATGTCAGCGTTACTGATGGTTATTCATTCGGAGTTAGGGCAACCCTAAGTTTGTTTGATGGCGGAGCAGCAAGAGCAAGAGCATCTCAACAGAGAGCTAATATTGCGATCGCAGAAACTCAATTTGCTGAACAGCGCAACCAAATTCGGTTTCAGGTAGAACAAGCTTATTCTACCCAGCAATCTAGTTTGGAGAATGTTCAAACCGCTAATACCGCTTTAGAACAAGCCAGGGAAGCTCTACGTTTAGCGCGTTTGCGATTCCAAGCTGGTGTAGGTACTCAAACTGATGTGATTAACTCTGAAAACGACCTCACACAAGCTGAAGGTAATCGAGTTACAGCAATTTTGGATTACAACCGCGCTTTAGCTCAGTTACAACGGTCTGTTACCCTCAGAGCATTCCGCTAATTAGCTGAAACTCAACTGAATCAGTATTTTTGATTGCTGTTGTGTTTTGTAATCCACTTTGCACCTTCTATCAGAGGATCGCAGATTCCAGTAATGTTTTTGATAAAAAGCTAGCTAAAAGCCTCATTTATTCAGTGTATTAACTGGAAAGATGAGGCTTTTTAGTCCAAAAAGCAATATTGTAAATTGTAATTTTTGAGAAATTCTTTAGCGATCGCTAAAGAATTACGCAAGCAAAATCTGAAGGGAAAGAGTTGTTTCAATACTTGTCGGGTTTTGGGGAAAAGGGGAAAGAAAAAACCTTTAACCTAAACCCAGTAACCTTTTCCCCAAATCCAATTCCGAGTTAAAAATCCAAAACCCCAGCAGTATTGAGAGTTGTTTTTGTGAGATATGTATTGGACTTAACAGATAAGCGCTATAGTCAAATTTGGACTAACATAACTGAGTGTTCGCTCGCTTGCCTCGTCAAAGACTCATGACTAAAGTAACATCTCAAGAAATTGCACAGTTTCGCTCTCAATTGGCAGACGATCCTAGCGATATGGAAGCGCTGGATTTAATTGAAGACTGTGATGGAGATTTGGAAGATGCAGCGATGACGCTAGCTATCCGAGCAGGACAACAACCAGAAAGAGCAAATTCCGAGTGGTTAGATGCCTTGGCTAGAAAATGGCGTGTGGTCGTTTGCGAACCAGAATATCGAGAAGATTTGCTTAATACTTCTCTTGTGAAGATGATGGAACATCTAAAAACAACGCCAACATTTCCTAAGATTTTGGCAACGCCAGTTTTGCTATATGTCCTCAAGCAAGGCGTAAACAATTTTTGTGAGCCACTAGATTTGCTAAAATGATCGGCCCGCGTTTTAATCGTGAGATTAAAATCGCGGCTACGCAAACATAGACGCAAAGGGGCTTCAAAGCTCTTAATCTGACCCTAGTCCGTGCAGACAGACTAGCCTGTGGGAAGACTTTCACTGCGTTTGTGTAGTCCTTCTAGTGCTTTGGTGCAAGATGTGAGCCTCGTAACTTCTGATGTAAGTCTTGGAGTAATTCAGGTGTATGACTTATAGTCATGCGAGGTTCAATCCACCAGGACTGATACGCTGTTAATTAAGGCAAAACTTCTATTAAACAAATTTAGACAAATTGTAAAATCAATGAATTACCTTGTTGCCGTATTACCAGACCGCATTCAAGCCGAAGCTGCTTACTTAGCTTTAGAAAAAGAAGGCATTAACAGCACTATTTTGGGAAGAGGGTATAAAACGGCTGACGAGTTTGGCTTAATTGACCCCAAAGAACAGGCTAAAAAGCAAGCAAAACAAATGGCAACTTGGCTGATACCATTTGGCTTTTTTGCAGGTTTTACATTCAGCCTGATTACTGGTTTAGATACTTTTGCTTGGGCGGGTGAAGTTGGCAATCACATTGTTGGCGGACTGCTGGGTGCTGCTAGTGGTGCAATGGGTGGTGTCTTTGTCGGTGGCGGAGTCGGTTTACTTGTAGGTGGTGGTGATGCTTTACCTTATCGCAACCGCTTAGATGCAGGTAAATATTTAGTCGCCGTTCAAGGTTCTGAAACTCTGACTCGCCAAGCAACCAAAATATTACGTCAGTTCGATCCAGAAAATATCCAAGGTTATGCCGATACAAATACTGTGTATTGAATAAATCATAGTTTACAGATCGCGACACAGCGGCTTGAGTTACTTTCCTGTTCTTTGAAGATAGCGTCAGCCGCTGCGATCGCCAACAAATCTCAAGTAGAAAGGCTAACCCAATCTGGACAAGAACTATAGAAATGGGAATTAAAGCTAGAATCAAGATAGTTATAGCAAATTAATTCTCAATTAATAACTGATAATTTTTAAGAATGTTGCCACGAGAAGAACTTTTAAAAGGTGTTGAAAATCGAGATAGTGTAGCTCGTGCAATCGATCAAGCAGAGCAAGCGATCAAAACTTGGGAAGTAGTTTTGACAGATTTTCTATCTCCCCCAGAATTGGCAGAAATTCAACGAGTGTTTAACCGATTAACAGAAGTGCAATTAGTTGCGTGGGGTGGATATCCGCAAGCTGAACGCCAAAGAATAGCGATCGCTCGTTCGGAACTTCCGTTAGATCGATCTCAAGTCAGCCTTGTAGCTGTAGAAATTGCAGGTAATTTCCTATTTGATACCGCCTCTCACCGCGACTTTTTAGGCGCAATGTTAGGGACGGGAATTGTTCGCGAAAAGACGGGAGATGTGATTGTCTTAGGAGAACGGGGGGCGCAGGCGATTGTTGCACCAGAATTGGTGGAATTTTTGTCCATGAGCCTCAAACAGGTGCGATCGGTTCCTGTGAAAACTCAGCAGATTGAGCTAACAGAATTAAAGGTTCGGGAACCCAAGAAAAAAGAATTAACTACTGTGGAGGCTTCTTTAAGATTAGATGCGATCGCATCTGCTGGTTTTGGTATGTCCCGCAGCAAAATGGTTGATTTCATCGATGCTGGTGATGTCCGCGTCAATTGGAAGGAAGTTACTCAAGCTAGTTCTCAAGTCAAATCAGGCGACTTAATCGCCATTCGCTCTAAAGGACGTTTAGAGGTTGGAGAAATAGCCGTTACCAAAAAAGAGCGTTACCGAGTTCAATTAACAAGATATATGTAATAAGTGAGGAGTGAAAAGTTAGGAGTGAGTAGTTTTAAATACATCAGTTTATTTAACTTCAAATTCCAAACTCTTGTACAGACGCGATTCATCGCGTCTCTTAACTCCAAACTCTTGTACAGACGCGATTCATCGCGTCTCTTAACTCCAAACTCTTGTACAGACGCGATGAATCATGTCTCTATTCCTAAATAGATACTTAATACTTAGGCTTTAAAACGTTTCGCTAACATATTCAGTAGAAGTTTGCGCGGTACAAGCCGAGATAATTTGCTTCTAATTTGAGTAGTACTATCAGAGCTAATAACAGTTGGATAGCCTTTTTCTAAAGCCTCTAAAGATTCCCAAACCACTTTTTCGCAAGAATAAACTTTATCTGTACTACCTGCCAGCGCTGGAGGAAAATTAGCTTCTGCAAAAAAGTTTGTTTCTATTGGCCCTGGACAAGTCACTAAAATACGGACACCATACTGATAATTTTCTGCCCATAATGCTTCACTAAAGCTGAGAATAAAAGCTTTACTAGCAGCATAAACAGAAAGGTATGGTATTGGTTGAAATGCGGTAATCGAGGATACGTTAATAATACTTCCAGAACGACGTTGCCGCATCAATGGTAAAAATTTGTGGGTTAAATCTACCAATGCCAAAATGTTTAATTGTACGATTTTGACTTGTTTTTCTCCATCTCCTTCAGCAAAATCGCCATAGTAACCAAAACCAGCATTGTTGATTAATAAGTCAATGGTTAATCCCTTTGATTTTGTGGCATCAAATACACTAGCTGCTGCATTAGGTTCTGTGAGGTCTTTTACTATAACATCTATTTGAATGTTGTATTGTTCTTGTAGTTGTTTAGCTAATTGGTTTAGCTTCTCTTCAGAACGAGCAACGAGTACAAGATTTGTCTTGCGTGCAGCTAGTTCTTGAGCAAAGGCTTTACCAATACCACTAGAAGCACCAGTAATTAAAGCAGTTGACATTCTACATATTCAGAGAATTTTTAAGCACTTATAAATTTTAGCTATGTTGACTATAAGTTTTAACTACCCAAAGTGATATATCCAAAAGGGTAAAAGCAACACTTAGTGGCTTTTAGAAACTATATTAATTCTCAAAATATACCGATATGGGAGATTCTTAAATCTTCTTCATCTGTATATTGAATAGACGAGTCGATTTTTTCTGGTAATTCTGCGTCCTGGCGCGATCGCTCAAATACAATTTTAGAGTTCAAATGCTTAAGATGAGAAAATATTTGCTTCCGTTGGCTTCGTCTAATTCGGTCACAAATAATGATTTTTATAATAGCCATTCAAATTCATTTTGAATTGCCAATTACCATTTTTCAGACCAATAGATAATTTCTGAAGTGGAACTATTAATAGCAACGCCGTAGCTGTCTCCATGATTCCACTTAAAGCCAGGTCTACCTTTGTCATCTGTATTTAATACCAATATTTCATAAGTAGCTGGAAAAGATTCTGTAGGAAAATCACTAGTATAGAAGAAAGTTGTCGGCACACCGTTAGGTTGGTTTATGTGGTCGTTTGTGTCACCACCTATATATTTGTGCTTGGCACTATTTCTATATTGTGAAAGTAATTTTTCTATCTTCTTTGGTGGCTCTTTTAACCTAATTTGAAAAAAACTACTTCCTTGCAAAACTTTGGGAGAGTAAGCGATGCGAACGTCTTTAGCATCAGGGGGAATCTCATTAGGAAAATGTTTTATTTGGTCATTTTCAGACCATAGTTGATTACGAATTTCTTTATAGCGTGATGTATCAGTTATAATTTTAGGCTCGCTAGTACTGCTAAAAGTTGTTCTCAGAAAAAAGCTTCCCCCGACAATACTAAGACTAGCAAGGGCTAATAGAAATTGCGATCGCTTCATCAAGTTGGGTGTATCTAACTTTCATAGTCATATACCCAACTAATAAACTAAATTCGTACTATTGCGGATATCGAATCAGAGATATTAACAGAAACTTTGTATATTCAGAGGAAAATTGAAATAATTGTAAAATTAATGTGAAGTTAGTCAATGATTACCTAGTCAAATACCGTAGGTAATCCTGATTGAGTCCAGTACTACCGTTTTAGCTAACGAAATCAATTCCACAGCCATCCATTTTTTTCAATTCTTCCTGATGCAGCAATAACTAAAGCGGATATATAAATAGTAGATGCACCTTAATTAAATTACAGCCTTCAGCTTTTAGTTGAGGGCTTTTTTTTATGGCTGATATTTTTTATTCGGAAATAAAATAAATTTGCTTAAAAGTCTAATTTTCCCGGATATGGCAATAAATAAAGCGGATTAATAAATGGTAGATGCACCCTAAGAATTTACAGCCCTCAGCCAAAAGCTGGAGGCTTTTTTATTGCTCATACTTTTTTCGCGAAAAAAATAAATTTTATTAAAAGTCTAATTTTCCCGGATATGGCAATAAATAAAGCGGATTAATAAATAGTAGATGCACCCTAAAAATTTCCAGCCTTCAGCTTTTAGTTGAAGGTTTTTATTATTTTAATATCGATGGCAGTAAACTGGGAGCTAACCACAATGCATAACCAATAAATCCAAACAGCAAAGTAATCACGGCAGTAATGCCGTAGCTGATGCAAATTAATAAACCGTCAGATTCGATGGTGGCAACAGTCAAAAGTAAAATACCGATAGTCGGGATAGGATTTGTAAACGGAATTGGTAATATTAGTAATACTGTTAATAAAGAGATACAAAACCCATTAATTCGCCAAACCAAAGGATTATGAGCTATTTTTGCTAATCGAGGACGAGCGATTTTCTGGAAAACTTTGGTAAGCCGTCCCAAATTTTGCAAAAGTAACTCGGCGAAGGAACGAGGAAATTTGTAGTTAGCGATTCTTTTCGGTAGCCAAGGCGATCGCCTTCCTAAAACCATTTGCACTGACAACAGTAAACAAGCACCACCAAATGGGCCAGTTAATCCCGGTGGCATAGGAAGCAAAAAAGGCAAAACTAATAATGTAATTACCAGACTGAAGCCCCGTTCTGAGGTTTCTGTCAGAATATCGCCTAGAGTCAGCGGTTGTTCGGCTAGGCGTTGCAACAGGGATTTTATATCTTGAGAAAATCTCAGATGCATTTGGCGTGAGTTGATGCGAGTTCCCTCTTTGTAGTAGAGGAAGATGAGAGAGAATAACTTCTAAACTTTGCCAATTTTAGATTTTGAATTTCAGGAAAATCTAAAATCTAAAATTGAATGACTCCTAACTCTTGCTTTCTGGGGGTACAAAAACAGCTATAGCTTTAGGTATAACCCGAAAATGAGCAGGTGTGTAGGTAGTAATTTCACCATCTGTATTGATAGGGCGAGGTTTGCGAGTATGTATCTCTATTTCTTGACCTTGATGGGAGCGTACACTCTGCCAATGTATATGTCGCCCTCGTCGCATTGCGGGTAATAATAATATAACCTGCCACCAGTGTTCAATCTCCAAGCTATAAAGGTCTAGCCTTTGATCGTCTATTGTGGCATCGTCAGCCACTGCCATACCACCACCGTAATAGCGGCCGTTACCGACTGCAATTTGAACTGTTTTGACGCGAACCAATTCACCGTTGATTGTAATTTCTGCTGTAAAAGGTCTGGCTTCCAAAAGCACTTGCAATGCAGTGGCGGCATAGGCAAATACTCCCCAGCGGCGCTTAACTTCTTTGGTAAGTCGTTGGGTAATTTTTACACTCAATCCCATACTGGCAACGTTAAAAAAGTGCTTGCCATTCACACAACCCAAGTCGATACGCTGTAAATGTCCATCTCCAATAATTTTGCAAGCTTCGTTGAGGGTATTTGGGATTCCCAAAGTTCTCGCTAGATCGTTGGCAGTTCCCAGAGGCAAGATTCCCAAAGGTAACTGAGTCTCAATTAAAGCATCTACGGCAGCATTTAGAGTACCATCTCCTCCGCCAATAATTACCAAGTCAACTCGATCCTTATGGCGAAGTATAACTTCAGCAAGATGTTTGGGATCTTCTGTAGACTCCTCAATTAAATCAAAGCCTAATGTTTTCAGACTTTGAATCGCTTCCGATAGACCCTTTTGCCCTTGGCGAGCATGACGATTTACTAACAGCAGTGCGCGGGAACTCATGGGTAGTACCTTTTGTTGTTGATATGTCCAATTATCCGCATGTATGTATTCTGTTTGATGTTGACTTTAAAAAAGTGTTTAGGCTGTGATGAAAGTTATTACAAATTCATTTTCATAACATTTATTATATTGTGACTATTAATTTTTAATTTTTCTTTTTCTTTAGTTTAGCTCTACTAGACCTCAGTGTGTTTATCTTCAACAAATATAATTATTACTCCTCAGCTAAATGAATTTTAGGTGTTTTTATTTATAAAATAGCGAGTTGTTCAAATATTATTATGCCAAACGCAAGAGATATTTTTCATTAAAATAGATACATTTACAGCAGATTGCAACTTTGTGAGGTACAGATTATTTTAGGACTTACGCAAGTGTCACAAAAAAATCTGATTTGTAGTTTTTAGTAAGGGTTTTAGCCCTTATTTTGAGGACTAAAGTCCTCTCTGTGAGACGCTACGCGTAGCTTGCTTCCCCGGAGGGGTACACTACGAACTGAAAATAATATGCCAGTTGCGTAAGTCCTGTATTTGTAAGGGCACAACAATGTTCATAGGTGTAAACTTAAGCTAAAAGCTTTGTCAAACTCTTGTTTCTAGCCTCTTGGCTGGAAATGCACTTCAATTGGGCTGCTGCCGCGAGTTCAGGAGGCGGAGCCTCTAGAACAGCATTCCCAGTCTGAGACTGGGAACGAGACGAACGCTGTTTATAGCGCTTCTGTGTTGAATCCAATACGGCGCTAGTTGGTTGCTTAACGGCGAGAAATCCCTATCTTGATTTGGAATTTTGGTTTTATGACTTTTTCGGGTCGGTGTTGCGACCAATAATTGCTTGAAACACGTCCCCTAGTAAAAAGAAAAATGCCGCAACTAACACTACAAGCATTAAACCCGCAAGAGCCGCAAAGGGAGAAATGATAAACAATATTAAAAGCGCAAACATCAAAATCTTTAGTAATGTCTTATTCATCTTTTTTCATATTGAATAAAATGTGTGTTCTCTACAAATAATCAATGAATTAACAATCTGTCACCTGTCTTCTGTTAGATTTAATCTGTGCGCGCTTACTTTTGTGGTCGAGGCGTTTTCTTTGAGAACTGCGAGTTGGTTTAGTGGGTTTGCGTTTGATTGTCACGACAACTGCGCTTTGAATGAGTTCTTGAAGTCGTTTCAAGGCTGACTCGCGATTGTTCTCTTGGCTTCGATGTTCCTGGGCTTTAATTACAACTACTCCTTCTTGGTTAATGCGGCGATCGTTGAGCTTTAAAAGCTGTTGTTTATAATAATCTGGTAATGATGAAGCCGCAATATCGAAGCGCAAGTGGATTGCGGTAGAAACCTTATTTACATTTTGACCTCCTGATCCTTGCGAGCGAATCGCAGTAATTTCAATCTCAGTCTGTGGGATAATAACATTATTGGAAATTTGTAGCATTACTCACAAGGCAAAAGAGAAACTTGTAACTTTGGGATAAACTTTCTTTATTCGGTTTGCTCGGCTAAATCTATCATTACATCTGGGTCTTCATTGTTGTTCAAATTCACTTCTAAAGTCTGTCCTTGGATTGTCACTTTATCGCCCGGTACTAGTCGCCTTCCTCGTCGAGTTTCCAGCATCCCGTTTACTTGGACATCACCACCTTGAATCATCAGCTTGGCTTGCCCTCCAGTTGGCACTATACCCATCAACTTTAAAAATTGATTTAACTTAATTGTGTTGTCTCTAATTTTCTTCATAGTAAATAAATGTACACAATCTTAATTGTATCGTGGTCTTCTCAGAGGATGTTTGAAAAGTCATGATTGATGTATCAAATATTTTTTTACCCCTCCCTAACCCTCCCCTTGTAAAGGGGAGGGAACCGGATTTTTCTTGTTTCCCCCTTTTATAAGGGGGGATTAAGGGGGGTAAAAACGCAATTAAAAGCACAGTCAACCACTTTTCAAACAACCTCTCAAGCCAAAGCGTAAATCTGTTACACCATATAATCAGCTAAGTACAGTATTTGATTAATTCGTAGCAAATTTAGTTTGGCAATACCCTGCAATGCGATTGCATCGGCAAACAATGCCATTGCGTTAGCCTGCGTTTAATAACGTTACGCTTTTACGCAAAACTTTGCTGAGAAATGTGAATTTACAGCAGTTTTCATTTAATTGAACTGTATATGGTTGTAGAAGCACAACAATGCTGTACCTCTACTGTGTGGTGTATTTACCTGAAAATTGCTAATTTTATTAATTGGTTGTGATGGAGCGACGCCGAGTAGCCCGTCGTAGATATCGCTCTAACAAAAACTGTAATACCAGTTATTATCTATAATGTTGATCGACAAAACTGCCAGATATGGGCTAAAAACTAGTCTGGAAGGTTCTTTTAGTGTGTTCAGGGGACTGGATCTATGATTAAGCTTGGTTTATTGGTACAGTCCCAGAATAACTCTTTGGGTATCGGAAAAGTTACGGAAATATCTGATACCAATGCAAACGTTGAGTATTTCTGCTCTATAGGCCAACGTCTCCAAAAAACTTTACCTTTAAGTTCGCTCTCTCAAGTTAAGCTGGAACCCCAGGCTCGATGCTATATTAAGTCCCAAACTCAGGATAAATGGATAGTGGGCAGAGTTTTTATCTGGGATGATGATACAGAAATGTATCAAATTGATTTACCAGATAAGAAAACTGCGATCGCATCTGTTGAAGACATTTACGTTCGGTGTAATCTACCAAATACAGACCCCATCCAAACTCTGGCGATGAAGGGTCACGAAACGCCCTATTTCCACGACAAAAGATTGGCTTTCGTGAAATCCTTAATTCAGCAACGCGCTGTGAGTCGCGGGATGACGGGACTGATTTCGGCAAATATTAATCTTTATCCTCACCAAGTTGAAGTAGTGCGGCGGGTACTGGAAGACCCAATTCAACGCTACTTGTTAGCAGATGAGGTGGGACTGGGAAAAACCATCGAAGCGGGTGCGATTCTGCGTCAGTTCCTTCTCGATGAACCGAAAAAAAATGCGGTGGTATTAGTTCCGCAATATTTGCTCAAACAATGGCGGACTGAGTTAGAAAACAAGTTTTACATCTCCCATTTTGGCAAACGGGTAGCGGTGCTGGCGGTTGAAGATATTCATAAAATCAATCTGAAAGCAAGGATAGGCTGCTTAATTTTAGATGAAGCCCATCATATTGCAGCAATGGCAACCTCTAAGGATGCAACAGTGCGCCAACGTTTTCAGACTTGCAAAGAACTTGCTCATAAAAGCGATCGCTTACTTTTATTATCTGCCACTCCAGTTCTCAATCACGAGCAGGATTTTCTGGCCATGTTGCACTTGCTCGACCCGACAACCTATAAAATTGGCGATCTAGAAGGTTTTCGCGCCAAAGTTGAAAGCCGTCAGCAAATTGGTAAACTTCTGCTTTCTTTTAAAGAAGGTGCAGCACCAGAGGTTCTCAAAAGCAACTTGCAGCAATTGCGAAACCTCTTGGCTGAGGATAAGTATTTACTGAAGCTGGCGGATGATTTAGAAAATTTACCAGCAAATTCTCCTGAACAAGAGCAAATCGTCCAAGCGATTCGCGTCCATGTCAGCGATATTTATCGACTACATCGGCGAATGCTTCGCAACCGTCGCGCTGCGGTGGAAGATGTGATATTTGACCGCAACTTTACGCCGAAAGAAGAGTATGATTTAGACGAGCGATCGCTTGATATCCACGAACTGCTCAATCAATGGCAAAGTGTTGCTCCTCGTGAAAAGCAATATCAGCGAATTTTTCTGCTGTTATTTCTCGCTGCTGGTACTTGGTTAGGGATTTTAGAGCAGGTAATTACGGCGCGTTTAACTGCGAAACCTCATGCTAAACTCATCCAGGAGTTTAAAGAAGATGATGTTCGCCTGTTAACTACAACCCCCAAATTCTCAGGGGAAGAAGAGATTCTCCAATCCTTACTAAAAATTATTCGTCAACCTCAAGAGGACGGACAACGGACGGAAAATTTAAAAACAGTGCTGCTGAATCAGCTAGGTACATATTTCAAAATTCCCGCAAACGTTCGGAAGAATCAAAAGGAATTCATTACCAGGATACAGCAGAGAATTAAAAGACCAATTACTGGCGATATTCTGCCCAAATTTGTTGTATTTACCAGTTTTGTGCAAACTTGTGGCGAAATTGTCCGGTATTTATCTGATACCTTTGGTGCAGAGACAATAGCCAGCCATCAATTTGGAGAATCACCAGACAAAGTTGAGGAAGGCTTAAATCGGTTCAAGAATAACCCCAACTGCTTTATTTTAGTATGCGATCGCTCTGGAGAAGAAGGGCGTAACCTTCAGTTTGCCGATTGGTTAATTCATTTTGACCTGCCTTGGTCGCCTAATCAATTAGAGCAGAGAATTGGCAGACTTGACCGCATTGGCAGCAAAATTGGCATTCAATCTAGTGCCTTGATTGGCCCCTACTTGGAAGATAGCCCTCACAATGCTTGGTATAAAGTATTAAAAGATGGGTTTGGTATTTTCCAACAATCAATTGCCAGTCTCCAGTTTTATGTTGATGAGAAACTTGCAGAATTAGAAACAGTTTTGTTTCAATCAGGTGCGGCTGGATTGTTAGAGATGGTTTCACCAATTCAAGAACAAATTGAAACAGAAATCGCCAAAATTAGCGAACAAAATGCTCTAGATGAAATTGATGCAAACGATGAAATTGCTACCGAGTATTTTCAAGAGCTAGATAATTACGATGCTCGTCATCTAGAAATGAAACGAGCAATTGAAGGCTGGATTTGCGACGCGCTGGGATTCAGAGGACTGAATAACCCCGATTCATCAGAACTGCGACGTTATCAACCAACAACGCGGACATTGGTGCCGATAAATGATTTACAAAACCGTTTTGCTGAGAGTTCTTTAGACCAATTTGGTACTTATAATCGCAGAGTAGCAAACCAAAATGCTGGTATTAAACTCTTTCGAGTTGGCGAAGGATTTATCGAAGCACTCTTGAACTATATCAATTGGGATGACCGAGGTGAAGCCTTTGCTTTGTGGCGCACTGATGCATCTTGGGACGCGAAAGAAGGGAAAGAGTGGTTTGGTTTCCAGTGCAATTATGTAGTCGAGGCAAATTTAAGAACTGCCAAACAAGTTTTACTAGATAACAAACTAGATAATTCTCAATTCAAAAACTTGCAGCGACGTGTTGATGCTCTATTTCCACCAATTATAGAAACTATCTATGTTGATGGTCGCAAGCAGCCAATCCGGGTTGTTGAGGATAAAGCGCTTTTAAGTATTCTGCAACGTCCATATAAAGATAAAAACAATAATCAAGGACGAGATTACAATCTAGCAAAAGAGCGCTTAGGAATTATTGACGATTTTGTTGATCCTAGTAAATGGCAAAATTTTTGCTATGAAATGCGTAACGCTTCTTCAGAATTACTTGCCAATCGTCCCGATTTTATTGATTTATGTCAAAGTTGTGCTAAAGTAGCCGAAAAAAAATTAGCCAATAGAGTAGAACAATTGCGACTACGTTTAAATCAGCAAAGTTGGGATAACGCATTAGCTGAAGAATTGAAGATAGAAACTGCTTTAAATGCAGCTATTCTAGAGGGAATTCGCCAGCCGCTTCTGAGGCTTGATTCTGTGGGTTTTATTGTAGTATCGGGGCGATCGCTTGTGCAATTTGAGTGATATGGTGTGTGATTAAATAGCTTTGTAATCCTAATTGAGAGCTTGATATCCCCGACTTCTTTAAAAAGTCGGGGATATTTTTGTTCTGGTGTTACTGATGAAATTGCTATAAAAACATATACAGCAGTTCTCAAGTAGATGAGGTACAAAGTATAGGACTGCTAAAATTATGTTTTTATTGAGAATGAATAATGAACGAATAACGAATAAGATTTAGAAAAAACGCGATCGCTGTTATTAAGCAGGGTGTAATCCATCGCAATATCAAAAAATTCACAAACAAAAGGAGAACCGATGACTGATAAAAAGGTCGTGTTAGTAACAGGAGCATCATCTGGATTTGGGCAATTAACTGCTCAAAAGCTTGCTCAAGAAGGTTACTGGGTCTTCGGTACTAGTCGCAAGGAACATCCAACTGTACAAGATGTGGAAATGTTGACACTCGATGTTACCTCTGAGTCTTCAGTCCAATCATGTATCAAACAGTTGCTTGCACGGACTAATCGCATTGATTTAGTGATTAACAATGCTGGACAAATTCATGCCAGCATGATTGAAGAAACTTCTTTAGAACAAGCCAAGGAGGTTTTTGATACTAACTTTTGGGGTGTTGTCCGAGTTAGCAATGCTGTTTTACCAGTTATGAGACAGCAGCGTAGTGGGCATATTATTAATATCAGTTCAGTGGCGGGATTGATTGGCGCACCAGGCCAAGGTTTTTACAGTGCAAGTAAGTTTGCACTCGAAGGTTATAGTGAAGCATTGAGCGTGGAACTAGACCCTTTCAATATTAAAATATCTTTAATTGAGCCTGGTTACTTTAAGACCAACTTCAACCACGCCATGTTGTCATCCACATTAAATTACGCTGATTACGACAATGTACGCGATGTGATTCGCTCAACTGTTAGTCAAGCAATTGCACAAGGCGACGATCCGGAAAAAGTCGCACAGACGATTCTATTTGCTGCTCGTAGTCGGTCGCCACGATTACGCTATCGTGTTGGCAATGAGGCACAATGGTTGCCTCGCTTAAAAGCAATATTGCCAGATAACTTATTTCGATTTGGTGCGCGCAAGCGGTTGAATTTACCATAAATCACAACCAAATCGACAACGCCCGATATCACACGCTCAAAGAAGGTGCTAGGGCTAAAGTTTTTGTCAGATCGGTAAGGAGAACGCGATCGCACAAGTTAAACAGTTCTGCCTCAGTAGAAGTATGTCGCATCAAGCGTAAAAAATGACCTTCAGTGTCAACACTCAGAGCAATGTAGTTGAGGAACATTTTCAGATAGCCGACGCGCGATCGCTCTGGCATATTTGCTGCTGTGGGGGTTTGCCATAAACGATCAATATAGTTGCGTACCTCCGCCAAAGGAACGGGCGCGATCGGTTCTTTTCGCAAAGCTTGCCGAATTTGATTAAAAATCCAAGGATTCCCGATCGCCCAGCGTCCCACCATCACACCCGCCGCGCCCGTTTGAGAAAGCACTTCAACAGCAGTCGTCGCTGAGTTGATATTGCCATTAGCCAGCACTGGACAATCGACTCGTCTAACTGCTTCAGCGATTAAATCATATTTCACTGCCCCGTGGTACATATCTTTGACGGTGCGACCATGTAAAGAGAGCAAATCAATGCTGTGGCGATTGATTATATCTAGAATTTTGTAAAAATTATCTGTATTTTCAAAGCCTACGCGCATCTTGACAGTCAAAGGGCGATCGCTAACTGCTTGCCGTAGTTCTCCCAAAATCCGATCCACTTTTTCCGGTAAGAGCAGCAATCCACCTCCAACATTTTTGCGATAAATTCTAGGTGCTGGACAGCCCATGTTCAAGTCAACTCCAGCGATATTATAGTTGCAAAGTTCCTTCGCTGTTCTGACTAAATCTGGAATGCTTTCGCCAATCATTTGCGCAAAAACGGGACGACCTGTGTCGTTTTCGGTGATGGCTGCTAAAATGCCACGATTGAGCCGTGAAGTATCATTGACGCGGAAATATTCGGTGAAAAAGTAGTCAGGACTGCCATAGTGAGCAATCACCTTCATAAACCAGAGGTTTGTCACATCCTGCATGGGCGCAAGAGCGGTGAGAGGTAGGTGTGGATAGAACGATTGAGGGAGCGATACCTGGGGCATAAAGATGAAGAGCGATCGACAAAGCTCACTGTTAAGTTATAAATAGCTAGACGTAAATCAATTAAAGTTTGTAGAGAGGACTTTAGTCCTAATTATCGTTGCTTTGAGCGATGAATCGCTCACTACAAACTAGGAGTTTATTAGTAATCTTATTCAACAATTTTTTTATCAAAACTAACTAATACCACAAGCTGCTAATTTTACAGTTAAAGCATTGGGGTAGCGCCACAGTTGAGAACCACCAATCCAAAGACGTGAGGGTAAATGACCGATTGGTGCTTTGAGACTAAAATTGAATTCCGAATTGGCAGAACTATAATTGTATATATGCCAACCAACTTGATTGCAAAAAATTCCATAGTCGCCATTGACGTTTTTGTAAATAAGTGTCTGTATGCTAAAACCAAAGCGTTTATGACTATAATTCACCCATAAAAGGTCAATGGTTTGCAAATCTTCACAGGGAAGTTTTTCAAGATCGCTACTAAATATATAGCTACCTTTAGGCTTTGCTAGCGCTTGACATATTAGTTCCCAAGTTTCTTTATCTGCTGATTCCCATTTTCCCTTTGCTAATAAATCACGCAAATGCGTACAATCAATAGTATTTACTGTACGATAATTAGAAAAATTTAGCAATTTCTTTGGTTGTTGCTCCAGTATCTGTAAAACTTCTGTTGCCGATTGGAAGCGTTGCGAAACGGCATTTTGTAAAAGTTTATCTAAGATTTCACAGAGGTAAACGCTAACAGTATTGAATGCTGGTAAATGTTCTTGCCATACCCAGCGATCGCTAGCAATATCGAACAAATCAAAGGGAGAAACATTGGTAAGTAAGTAAATACATGTTACACCCAAACTGTAAAGATCGCTGGCTGGCAATGTTTTTCCTCGCATTTGTTCGGGAGCGATATATTCTGGGCTACCTACTATGGTGCCTGTACGAAGTTGCTTCATGCTATTGGCGAATTTAGCAACTCCGAAATCGATTAATACCAGGTCTCCTCGACTTGAACGGCGCATAATATTTTCCGGTTTAATATCTCGGTGGATTACTTGTCGGGAATGGATAAATTGCAATGTAAGCAATAAACTTTTTAATATCTCCCAAATTTGCGGTTCTTGAAAAACGCCCTGTTTTTGTAATTCCTGGGCGAGTGTTTGTCCATCTACTAATTCTTCAACGATATAAAACTTTTGATTTTGTTCAAAGTGCGCTAGTAATTTGGGTATTTGACAGTGTTCTAGTTCATTGAGACGAAGGGCTTCTTGATGAAATAAATTGACAGCCTTGTGCCAAATCTCAGTATTTTCCTTTTGAAAACATAGTTGTTTGATTGCACATTTGGGTCGATCTGGAAGATGTTCATCAATAGCTAAAAACGTTCTACCAAAGCCACCGCTTCCAATGACTGTGAGTGGACGATATCGCTGTTTAAGTAATAATTCCTGACCACAACTATTGCAAAAACGAGAACTGTCAGAATTTTGTGGACGTAGGCAATCAATATTGGTACAGTAGCTCATACTACAGGAGTTCTATTTGTTGGAATTACTATATATAAAGTATTCCCATTAGAAAAGCACTCTTACTAGTAGAAAAGACAGCGATGCTTAGGTTAGGCTACGCCTACGCACTTTGCACTTTAGAAGTTTTGGTTGGCATAGTAGCAGTGTACTGCTTGTTTCATGCGATCGCTACTTTGGTGCAACTTTAACTCTTTGAATTTTTGTCAGATACAAGAGTGCTACAAACAAATAAAAGTATCAAAAGCTACTTCACCTAACGTTTAGTTGCCTCTGCAATGCGTTCCCCAAAGCGTTATTCTCTGTTATTCTTCTAAAAGAAAATTCTTTTGCTCCAAGTCTTTCTCCTATTTATATTAACCAGGTATGTGTCTCAATGATGTAGCGATCGACCGTGCCACCCCCAGTGATGTTAGTGGAATCGTCAAGTTGGCCCAAGCCAATGACGCAGAACATGGTGGTATGTTGTTAGGTCATCTTGAACCAGAGGCTGTGATGATGACTATCTCTCAAATGCCAAGCGTTGTAGCCCGAAAAAATGGTCAAGTTGTAGGATTCTTACTCAGTTGGTCAAAGACAACTGTTAATCTACCAATTATAAAGGTGATGTTACAAACCTATCCTGGTACAAAAGATGCTTACTTGTATGGCCCTATTTGTGTTGATGAAACTATGCGTGGGCAAGGTATTGCTGCAAAAATGTTTGCTAAGTTGAAAGATTTGCTACCAAAGCGGGAAGGAATACTGTTCATCAAGGCAAACAACAAAGCATCACTTCAAGCACATCAAAAGATGGGTATGTGCAAGATGGCAGAGTTCATCTATGAAGGCACTGAATTTTTGATATTCGCGTATAATAGCTAATACCATTTTAGATTTTGGATTTTAGATTTTGGATTGGGAATTGCCTTGGTGCGTCTGGCTTGGTGTGAATCCATGTGTCGCAATCATTTTTCAAAATGGTATAACTAATTGATAGGTTCTCTTTGAAATTAAATTGAGTAGCTAATCTGGATCGTTTAGTTATTTACTACTTGCTTAATCTGGAACGTGACAAAAGTTAGTGATGGGAGAGCGACAAGGCTCTAAGCCTTAGCTGACTAACATGATTCGGCTCAATTTGAGTGGCGTTCAACTACTAAACATTCATTTTGGACTCTGGTAAGCATATTGTTAAAAGCAGGAGTATAAGAACCATCTTTATCAACAACCCTACGAAGAGTATACTCACCAGCCCGAGAAAGTCCGCCAAACCAAATATTCTTTCTGTGCCAAATATCTCCATTGAGATAATTTTTGTCTTGGGACATTGTGAAACTGACAATCGATTTTGGAACTGATATTCCTAGAAAAATAGGTGTGACTTGAGCTTGTTGCAAAGTTTCATCTTCAAACTGAATTTTGTAACTTATTCTAAACCATTGAATTGAACGTAGTAATATCCAGCCAGCAATCGAGTCATGAAAAGTCCATTGTAACGGAGCGAAGATCGGTAAAAGCAAAGTCCTATTCTGTATATCCCATTCTAAATTGTACATAGTAATGCAAGTATCTGGCAGTGGATTGCCATCCATAAAAAACACACCTTTAAGGACAGATGGTAAGTTTGTTTCTCTAATTGGAATCATCCAGGTTGCAATATTATTAAGTTGCTTCTTTTCAATTAATTCAGCCATATAATTTGTAATTACTTCCTTTCGGCTAAAAGAATACCTAAATTTTTAACAAACCGAGTCAGAGAAAAGATGAGTAATCTGGCGCTAGAAAAAGAGTAAAATCAACTCAAAAATCCAGAACAATTACCAAATTATAATTCCGCATGAGAAGTAGGGTTTCACTAGATGTGCATTGGTGTCAACTTAACGTGAAAGCCAGCATATAACAAGCTTTTAGATATTGTCTCGTTGTCTCGTTGTCTCGTTCCCAGTCTCCGACTGGGAATGCCGTCCTAGAGGCTCCGCCTCCCTTGCTGGCGGCAGCAGCCCAATTGAAGTGCATTTCTAGCTAGAGGCTAGAAACGAGGTTTTAAAGGAGTTTCAGCTTAAGTTGACACTAATGACAGCTGTGTGTCCCTACTGGAAATCCCTTACTTACAGTCGTTGAGCAAAACCTTGTAGTACTAAATTATTAGGAGTAACGGCAGTCACTTTTTCAAAATCCCACTTGACTTCTGTAATTGAGTCCCATTGATAGTTGTGGAACAGATGTAAACAGAAAATTTTGATAAAGCCAATTGATAAGGATGTACCAGGACAGGCTCGCTCATGCCCTTCGCCGTTCCAAGATAAGATATCTGAAAAATTTCGTGTTAGGTCAAAATCATCTGGATTTTGGTATCTATTGGCATCCCGATTAGCTGTAAGAATAGAGCCAAGCAAGCGAGTACCTTTTTGGAATGGACATTTTTGTTTTCCAATCTCAACTTCACCCCCTTCAGTGGTGAGTTGGCTAACAAATCGCACAGGTGGATAGAGACGAGCCGTTTCTAAAATCACTTGATTGAGAAGTGTTAACTTTTCTAGAGCGTCTGAGTCTAAAGTTTTCTTGCCATTCCAGACTGCATTAACCTCTGACACTACATTATTTCTGAGAGTATTATCTAAGCAAAGAACACCAATCACAGATCCTAAAAGCGCACTCGTGCCGGCAGTTCCGGCGATATGAATCATATCGAAAAGGGTATTAGCAATTTGGTGTTCGTTCAACTGATACTGAGCGCCTGTTTCAAAGTAAGATGCCCATTTAGGTGATTGTTTATATCGGTTAATTAAATATTGACGATGCCGAATTTTTGGCGCTGTTAATATTGCCAGCAGATACTTGCTGATAAAATTAGGCAAGGATGCAAGAGCCAAATTTTTAATGTAACTATCGGATGCTGTGATTTCTTCCTCAGATAAAGATATCTGAAAAACCAGTTGATGCAAACTCGACAGCATGATCTTTGGCAAATCATTGCCGATGTGTAATTTGCCTTGTTTAGCAGCCTCTAACAGCCTTTGCTCAACTAGATTCCCTAAAAAGTCTATCTGCCCTGACGGTTCTGGTAAAGCTTGTAAGATTACAGTACGTAGTCCTGTGTGTTCGTTACCGTTTGTTCCCAAGCTCAGAGGGTTATCGAGCAAGTAGCTAGGAGCTAATATTCTGATGATGCCTAAATCATTTCCTCGCAGTTGTGGTTGGGTTTGCATTAGTTCTCTTACCTGCGAGTGAGAGGAATGCATAATTGCTTGGTCTACTGCAAAATACTTGTCTCCAATATTGTCTTTACGGATGTAGAGAAAGTCCCGCCATGCATTGAGCATGATTGACGCATCCATGTAATAAAAAATCAAGCGCAGAAACTTACCGATCGCAGTATCGTAACCTACTTTGGCTAGTATAGGTGCAAGCCAAAGCTGGCGATCGTGACCTTTGAGGACTTTATCTTTAAGTGTCATAGTATTTATTTTGGGTCATTTGTCATTTGTCATTGGTCATTGGTCATTGGTCATTTGTCCCTAATTCAGATATTGATGCTCTGAGGAATTTTAGAAGGAAGTAGATACTCATAGGGTGGACGGTGTAAATTACGTTGCTTGATGGTATCTTCTACCTGCTGAAGATTGCTCTGGAATGCTTGTAGCAATGGTTTTACTTTTTGGTCTGTAAAGTATCCTTGCTGATAATCGCCCAGCTTGTTGTAGTACACAGACCCCAATAAGCTGAGTAGGTTGTATTGCCGTTGCGCCTGATCTAAGGGAGGGAGCAAATTGAGGTAGTCTTGCTCAGTAACTTCTCTTTTGAGAGTTGAGGCTGGTAAATAACCTGCCAATGGTATGGCTGCGGCGTAGCCCATAAAATCTTTTTGCGGAAAGTTAACCGCAGCGTGTTGGGCGCTGGCAGTGAAAATAATCAGCGTAGTGGCATCAATCAGGTAATTGAGCGTTTTGATGCCTCCATCTTCGCCAAAATCGGGGATGCGACCACCATCGTAAGCTGGGATTTCGGCTGCCCACGCTTGCAAGGCTGTATCTTTCTGAATGTCTTCATCGGTAGGGTAGTAAAGGTTCAGGTAGTCTGAAACCCATTGATGAATTGCATTCCAGACTAGTAGGGCATCATCCCGGTAAGGATAAACGGGCAAGAGGTTGGGATCGTCTACACCGCGCTGTTGGAATTGCTTAGGTAAGATGGCGCTGTTAAAACCATAGCTTTGCAAGGCTAGCACTGCTAAAACGCGAGAGTTATCGATTGATGATGAGAGTAATCTATCGACACCACCGCCTGGAGCTATGAGAATCCGTTGAGCGGCATCGTTAATTGCCAAAGTGCTGTCAAAATGCGGGTGTAGTAGAATTCTTAAGGGATGGGTGAGTGGCAGTTGTCTTGCGGTGGCGATCGCAAAAGCACCAATCAACAAGTGAGTTCTTGCTAGATGAGTAACAGCTTCGTGGTAGTTGGCATCTGCTATTTGGACTATTGTTTTGGCAAAAAGCCAAGCGTATTTACCGGAGTTAGGGGTAACAATTGGATAATCTGGGCCTGGGGTTTGACCGCATTGGATGGCTATCGGACGCAATAAACGGGTGGGGTCTGAGCCTTTGGGTAAGGCAAACAGTGCTAGGGGAGCATAGAGATATTTTTGCTCGTGTGGGAATGTACCGTTGACCGCACCATCTAAAATTTTATAGTCAGCTAAGTAAAGCCTGCCTTCAAGTCCGGCTGCTGCTAATGAATCGTCAGTTCCCATCACGCCTTGGTAATGTTCCTCTGTGACTGGGAAGCGATCGCCTAAAGTAGTTACTCGCGCGATCGTGACGGGATTGTAGCCAGCCACTCGCATGTAGGCAAATACTTCATCTTCTTGGTAAGTTTTGGCGATCGCTGGCACACCAATCACTTGAAACAAATTTTCGTAGTCTTTGAGACTGGTTGCATGTCCTGTCGGCTGTCCTTCGTATAGAAGGTTAATTATCCTATTTAGAGCATCTCTGAGGATCACAAGTCCGTTTTCTTTCAAAATAGAATAAAAAAGATCGTCGAGTTCTCTAACATCCTTAGAGATGCCTTTGAGTAAAAACTGAGGGATAATTTGCAAGATTCTTGCCAGAATGGTGATTTTTACTGGTACTGCTCCCTTGAGCAAGGCTTCTAAAATAAACTTTTCGACATCATCACGAATCGATTTAGAACCTTGATTGCCTCTGTTGACAATCAAGGTATTAATAAACACAATTCGTAACTGCTGGGCTAATAAAAAATACCAGTTCGTGGTGAACTCTTCGGCAATAGAAAGCCGATCTAGCATTGCAATTGATGGAATATGGATGTAGTTATATTGATACTCTTGTCTAGCTATATCTAAAGTATGAGTACTTGATGAACTGATTAAATTTTCTGGTGATGAAGCAGTCATTGACTCTACTTATGTTTAGTACGGGGAACTTTAATAGTTTAAGATAAATAGGTTTGATTTACCTAAACGTATTATCGCAATCATTTTTAAAATTACAATTTTTCTAAATAAATTTTCTCGATTTTATCAACTCTTGAACCACGCACTAAATGTTTTAGGACTTACGCAAACTCTACGAACTATTGGTGTTCTTCTCTACGAGACGCTTCTCTTTCAGAGACGCTAAAGTGAACGCGAAGGCGTTTTGGTGGTTCGATAAATTAAGCTTTTTGGCTATTTTTGCGTAAGTCCTGTGTTTAAAAATCTTGCAAGAAATATTTAGCAATACAAATAATATTTGCCAAAATTTAGAAACAATTCTCCAAGAAAACTTTCGGACTAAAGTCTTGTGTTGCAGTTGACATTTGAACTACTGAAACGAGAGCGGGAATACAACTATCAGATTTTTTCTCTGCTGCCGATGTCTCCAATGCTTCCTCTACTTACACAACGATAAAATATTTTTCTATTACCTTCCCTCTATCAAAAATCTATCTCTACTTCACTGCTTTTATCCTTCAAGAGTTAGAAGCAACGAATTTTGCTCCATGCAAAGCTATGAAAGAAAGTTCTCATATTGCGGTCAAAGGATAAATTTGTGGATATTAGCAGACGAAATTTATTGAAGGTAGTTTCTGCTTCTGGTTTAGGTGGAGCCGGGGTATTTGCTTTACAAGGTTTAACCAAACAGGTTTTAGCACAAAATCAGTCTACCCCACTCCAGAGTAAAAAAGGGGAAATGCTCTACAGGCAACTAGGACGCACCAAAGAACAAATATCTGTAATTGGTCTAGGTGGTCATCATATTGGTAGACCAAAAGATGAACAAGAGGGTATTAATCTGATCCGTACTGCTCTCGATCGCGGGATTAATTTTATGGACAATTGCTGGGATTACCATAATGGAGGTAGCGAAATTCGCATGGGTAAAGCTCTGCAAAATGGTTATCGTCAAAAAGCTTTTCTGATGACTAAAATCGACGGTCGCACAAAGGCGGCTGCTGCCAAACAAATTGATGAATCTTTAAAACGTTTGCAAACAGACCACATTGATTTGTTGCAGCATCATGAAGTTATTCGCATGGAAGACCCAGACCGGATTTTTGCCCCTGGTGGTGCGATGGAAGCAGTTGTGGAAGCACAAAAAGCTGGCAAGATTCGCTACATAGGCTTTACTGGACACAAAGACCCTTTAGTACACCTGAGAATGTTGGAAGTTGCCAATCAAAACAACTTCCGTTTTGATGCAGTGCAGATGCCGTTAAATGTTATGGATGCCCATTTCCGCAGTTTTGAAAAGCAAGTTTTACCCAGACTGGTTGAAGACGGAATTGCTGTACTGGGGATGAAATCAATGGGCGACCAAAATATCCTCAAAAGCAATGTGGTCAAACCTATCGAATGTCTGCATTACGCGATGAATCTGCCAACTTCAACGGTGATTACAGGCATTGAAAGTATGCCTATCTTAAACCAGGCTTTCGAGGCAGTACGTACTTTTACACCCATGAGTCAGGAACAAGTTAGAGCATTACTGAATCGGACTCGCCAAGCTGCTCTCAAAGGTCAGTATGAACTGTTTAAAACCACTAACCAATTTGATGGTACAGCCAAAAATCCTGAGTGGTTAGGATAAGTTTTTGCTAGGGCGTGTTTGAAAACTAAGGATGAAAGCAATTTGGAACATTGCAAGGGGATGCAATGGCATTGCAGAGGCACGCATTAACATTGCAAGGGGATGCATTGGCATTGTAAGGTATTGCGAAATTTAATTTGCTACAAATTAATGAAATGCTGTACTAAGCGATCGCGAGTTAGAAGTGTTGTGCCTGATGGAAGTACTCAAAAAATGTCATCATAGTTAGAGTGAAAACATTCTGGAGACAAGACAACGGTTTACGCACGCCCTTTAGCACGGTTAATTGAACAATTGCAACGCCTACCGGGAGTTGGCCCCAAAAGTGCCCAACGACTGGCTTTGCATATTTTGAAGCGACCAGAAGCAGAAGTAGAAGCTTTGGCACAAGCTTTAGTTGAGGCAAAAAAACAGATAGGCTTGTGTTCTGTTTGCTTTCACTTATCTGCTGAACCTGTTTGTGAAATTTGCCGCAATGCCAACCGTGACAATAACACTATCTGTGTTGTTGCAGATCCTCGTGATGTGATTGCATTAGAAAAAACCCGCGAATACAAAGGCAAGTATCACGTTTTGGGCGGGGTGATTTCGCCAATTGATGGAATTGGCCCAGATCAGCTAAATATACTAGCTTTGCAGCGCCGCGTGAATCAGCAAAAACCTCAAGAAGTAATTCTGGCAATTAGTCCGAGTGTAGAAGGGGAGACAACAACCCTGTATATCGGTCAGCTATTGAAACCATTTACCAAGGTGACACGGATTGCTTTTGGTTTACCTGTTGGTGGCGATTTGGAGTACGCAGATGAAGTTACTTTGGCGAGGGCGTTGGAAGGCCGTCGGGAGTTAGATTAAGTTTTGTTGATTTTGCTGGTTAATCACTTTCTCGACTATTGACTGTACATAACATCCGATCGCAAGACGTACTTTCGCCCCTGGATAATAGTAGCGCCCTCATGTACTAGTTCGTGGACAAAACACAAAGCCATACCTGTTACTGGAAGCACAGCTAGATTAGATAAATCTTGGTAATATTGAGGAAGATAAAAGCGGGTTTCGCCGCCTTCAAAGCCTTCATTCAGATAAATCATGAAAGTCAATAAACTTTCCTCACCATTAGTTCGTCGATAAGCACCATCATGGTGAGGTGCAAACCTCTGACCTGGATCGTAGCGATAGAAACGAAAACGCTCATTCAGCCCAACTGGATGCCATCTACCAATGGTGTTGGGGATATAATTTGACACACGCTGCCATAAATCAAAAGCACGCTCTCGGTCATCCAAAATAACGCGCTGATTATTGCGGATGTCGGGACGCATTTCAAAACCTCGGTGGGTAGTAATAGGAGCATCTACATAGCCAATGTTTTCTGTTAAAGTAATAGACATGTCCTTAAAACAAAAGTTATGGAAAAATGATACAGAAATAAAA